>NZ_CALRZC010000378.1:0-4907 GCF_943372545.1 Variovorax sp. YR752
CCAGTCTTGATTGCGGGCTGGTCGGCCCAAGGAGGAGATCGGGGTTCACCGAACGGGCTCCCTTTAGCGCGGTAGGAGCGGATTAAACAATATCAGGAGGAGCGAAGCGGGGGACATTCGCGGAGGGAAGTACCCGGTGGCCTGTGCACTCGCCCTGAACGTGACGGTCATGCCGTGGCGGCTTCAGGTTGCGGGGCGGGCTGGCCGAGCAGTCCGGCAACGAGTCCGCCCACCATCTCCGCGGGCACGCCCACCAGCAGCTGGCGCAGCATCGTCAGCGTGTCGAAGTACACGCGCTCGCAGACCAGCCGGTCGCCCTCGAAGATGAAGAAGGCGTTCATGCGGCAGCGAAAGCTGTTGCCTGTCGGCGGCAGGCCCTTGAGCGGGCCGCGGTGCGTGCCGAGCAGCCAGAACTCGACGATCACCGAGTCGTCGGCATGGCGCAGCTGGATGATCTCGTGCCGCTGGTCGGGGAAGGCGCGGCGCGTGTCCGTGTAGTACTGGCGCACGTCGGCGATGCCGTCGTGCACCTCGCCGCTGGGAATCAGCTCGTAGTGCGGATGCGGAAAGGTGCCGAGCACCGCGTCGAAATCCTGCCGCGTCTCGTCGGCGAAATGGTCGAGCACGAGGCGCTCGCGGCGGGCTTGCAGGTCGGTCAGGGTGTTCATCGGGGTGTGCTCCATGTGACAGGGATGACAGGGGACATCGGGTTGCCGCGAATGCGTCGTCCCGGGTGGCCTGCGTACTATCGACAGCCCCTCGAACCCAGACTGTCCGGTGTTGGCAATCGACGCCCCGGACAAACCCGCGATGCCACGCTCCTCCCTTTCTTCCAGCCCCGCCGAGCCGGATGCGCAGCACTCGCCCGTGCATAACAGCGACATGCGGCTGGCCGAAGACGTGCAACAGCGGCTGCTCGCGGTGGCGCACCGGCGCACGCTGGTGCGCGGCGAATCGCTGTTCCACAAGGGCTCGTCGCCCGATGCGCTGTTCGGCGTGGTCAGCGGCTCATTGCGCGTGAGCGTGGTCGCGCCGGGCGGTCGCGAAGCGGTGATCGCGATGCTGGAGCCGGGCCACTGGTTCGGCGAGGTCTCTTTGCTGGTGGGCCGCGAGCGCGTCTACGACACCTGCGCGGTCGACACCACCGAAATGGCCGTGGTCGCCGCAGCCGACTTTCATCGGCTGGTGGCCGAGCACCCCGACGTGCACATGGCCTTCACCCGGCTCGTGTGCCTGCGGCTGCGCCAGGCGCTGGCCTGGATTGACGACGTGATCCTGATGCCGCTGCCCGTGCGGCTCGCGCACCGGTTGCTGACGCTCGATGCGCGCGCGGTCGCGCCGGCGGAGGAGGGCGGTGGCGGCACGCTGCTGGGCGTGTCGCAGGAAGACCTGTCGTTCATGCTCGGCGTGTCGCGCCAGAGCGTGAACCGCCAGCTCAAGCTGTGGGAAGAAGACGGCACGCTGCGCGTGCGCTACCGCAGCATCGAGCTGCTCGATCGCGCACAGCTGGAGCGGCACGCGGCCACGCCGCCCTGAACGTGAGGGACGCTGGCGGGGTTCAATCCATCCGCGCGCCCGACGCCTTCACCGCCTTGTCCCAGCGCGGCGTTTCCGTTGCCAGGAAGCGCGCGAAGTCTTCGCTGCCCAGGTAGGCCGGGTCGGCGCCCTGGCTCACCATGCGCTCGCGCACCTCGGGGCTGGTCAGCACCTGCCTGAACGCGTCGCTCAGCTTGGCGACCACGTCTTTCGGCGTGTCCTTCGGCGCGAGGAAGCCGTAGAAGCCCACCACCTCGAAGCCCTTCACGCCCGACTCGATGACGGTCGGCACATCGGGCAGCGCGGGGTTGCGTTCGCGGCTGGTCACGGCCAGCGCGCGCACCTTGCCCTGCTTGTGATAGTTGGCGGCCTGCGGAATCGACTCGGCCATGAACTGCACCTGCCCGCCCATCAGGTCGGTGAAGGCCGGGGCGCTGCCGCGGTAGGGGATGTGCACCATGAAGGTACCGGTCGCGGTCTTGAACATCTCGGGCACGAGGTGGCTGATGCCGCCGTTGCCCGCCGAGCCGTAGTTGATCTGGCCGGGCCGTGCCTTGGCGTAGTCGATGAACTGCTTCAGGTTCTGCACCGGCAGCTTGGGCGTGACCAGCAACGCCAGCGGCTGCATGGCCGTGCGCGCGATCGGCACGAAGTCGCGCTGCGTGTTGTAGGGCAGCTTGCTGTAGAGCGCGCCGTTGATCACCGCCACGCCGGTGTTGGCCAGCATCAGCGTGTAGCCGTCGGCCGGGCTCTTGGCGACCGCGTCCGCGCCGACCGAACCGCCCGCGCCGGGCTTGTAGTCGACGATCAGCGGCTGGCCGAGCACGGCTTGCAGCTTGTCGGTGAGCAGGCGCGCATGCTGGTCGAGCGGGCCGCCGGCCGGGAAGCCGATGACGACCTTGATCGGCTTGTCGGGGTAGGCGGCCACAGCTGCCGTTGTGCCGAGCGCGCCGAGGGCGAAAGAAAGGACCGCCAGTGCGGTCCGGGTGGGCTTGTTCATGATCCGTCTCCTTGTTGTGGAGACGATCATAAGCAGCGCGGTCAGCCGGCCAGCGTGGCCTTCAGCGTGATCTCGGGCACGCTCGCCAGCGCCTTCGACAGCGGGCAGCCGGCCTTGGCCGCGGCCGCGATCTGCTGGAACTTCGCCTCGTCGAGGTTCGGCACGCTGGCGTCGAGTTCCAGCGCGATGCGGTCGATCTTGAAGCCGTCGCCGTCCTTGGCCAGGCGCACGGCCGCGCGGGTGTCGATCTTGGTGGCGGCCAGGCCTTCCTTTTCGAGCGCGAAGGCAAAGGCCATCGTGAAGCAGGCCGCATGGGCCGCGCCGACGATTTCCTCGGGGTTGGTGCCGCGCCGGTCGTCTTCGAAGCGGCTGGCGAAGCCGTAGGGATAGTCCTTGAGGGCGCCGGTCTCGGTGCTGACCTGGCCCTTGCCGGTCTTGCCGGCGCCTTCCCAGTGAACGCTTGCGTGCTTTTCTGCTGCCATGGCTATTCCTTCAGTCGGGGTGGTGGAGGGTTGCTCGGAGGGAGAACCGCAGGTATCGCTCCGAAAGCCGGGTCTGTCTGTAGTCGCAGGGCGCATCGCGCGTGGCGATGATCGCGCGCTGGGCCGATCTCAGACGCCGTGCACGCCGGATGTGCTGCGCTTCAGCTGACCCCGGACTTCGCCCGCCGGCCAGGCCTGGGTCGATACGCTGACGTACCAGAGGCCGGCCATGAGGTCGGCCATCTGTGCCGGCGTCAACGTGCTCGTGCCGGTCAGCTCGTAGCCGTCGCCGTCCGGGTCGCGCAGCTCGGCCCGGCTGTGCTGCGGCAGCTGGATCACCAGCGGGCCGTTGCTGCCCTTGGCGGCAGGGCCATGAAAGCCCGCGAGCGTCGCCGGCCCGCTGAGGCGCGCGTAGTTCACGCGCCACTGGAAGCTGCCGGTGGCGAGCGTCAGGGTTCCGAACATCGAGCCGCCGCCCTTGCTGCTTTTTCTGGGGAGGGGCGGAACCACGTCCTCGGTGCCGAGCCAGCAGTCGGCCATGAACCACGTCGGTGGCTCCTTGGGCTGCGAGGATGTCGCCGGCTCCTGCGGTCCGAACCTGGAGAGCAGCGCGCAGCCTGTCGCGGCCAGCGTGGCACCGAAGAGGACGATCCGTCGGCGGAGGGTGTGTCGGGCGGAATCAGGCATGGCAGGCAGGCGCAGGTGAAGCGGAGTCCGCACGATAGCCGATGCCTGCGCAGGGCCGGCGTACGACAAATGGGCGTCGCCAAGGTGACGCCCCGAGGGCTTCCCCGATGGGAGCGGCGGCCGGTGCGTCTTAGGCTGGCGCGCTGCGCCTTTGTCGCACCGCTTTCTTCCCTTCCTTTCCCCCGCCTGCTCACAGACCATGCAACCACGCCCGCACTACAAGTTCTGGCCCAAGCGCCTCCCGCATTCGATCACCGTCCCCGCCACCTCGCTGTGGCACAACCTCGCGACCTCGGCGGCGCGCTACCCCGACAAGGCCGCGCTGGTCTTTTTCGGCCGCGTGCTGAGCTACCGCGAGCTGGCCGACCAGGTCGAACGGCTGGCCGGCACGCTGCATGCGCTGGGCGTGCAGCGCGGCGACCGCGTGGTGCTGAACATGCAGAACTGCCCGCAGCTGGTGATCGCGCATTTCGCGATCCTGCGCGCCAACGCCGTGGTGGTGCCGGTCAACCCGATGAACCGGGCCGAAGAGCTCAAGCACTACATCACCGACCCCGATGCCAAGGTGGCGATCACCACCGGCGACCTCGCGGCCGAGCTGGCCAAGGCCAGCGACGCACTGCCGGCCGAGCAGCGCCTGTCGCACGTCATCGTGACGCAGTTCACCGACGCCTTCGATGCCAACGTGACCGGCGACGACGCTCCCGCGCCGGCCTGGGCCGACTGGCTCGGTACGCGCCATCCGCTGCCCGCGCTGGACGGCGGCCAGGTGACGGCGTGGACCGATGCGCTCGCGGCCGGCCACGCGGCGCCCGCACATGTGGTGGGCGCCAACGACATGGCGCTGCTGCCCTACACCAGCGGCACCACCGGCCTGCCCAAGGGCTGCGTGCACCACCATTCGAGCCTCATGCACAACGCGATGGCCGGCCAGCTCTGGGGCCAGGCGACGTCGGAGGCGGTGGTGCTGGCCGTGGTGCCGATGTTCCACATCACCGGCGTGGTGAGCATGATGCACACCTCGATCCTCGCGGCGGCCACGCTGGTCATCATGCCGCGCTGGGACCGCGACGTGGCGGGCCGGCTCATCTCGCGCTGGAAGGTCACGAGCTGGACCAACATCCCGACCATGGTCATCGACCTCATGGCCAGCCCCAACTTCGCGAGCTACGACCTCACGAGCATGACCCACATCGGCGGCG
>NZ_CALRZC010000379.1:0-4709 GCF_943372545.1 Variovorax sp. YR752
CCGAACGGGCCCGCACGATGAAACGTGACCTGCCGTCCCTCGCGCTCTATGCGCAAGTCAAGGATCACATCTCCCGCAAGATCCAGGACGGCACGTGGCCGCCCGGCCACCGCCTGCCCTCCGAGAACGAGCTGGTCGCGCAGTTCGGCATGGCGCGCATGACCGTGAACCGCGCCCTGCGCGAGCTCATGGAGCAGGGCCGCATCGTGCGCGTGGCCGGCGTCGGCAGCTTCGTGGCCGAGAACAAGCCGCAATCGACGCTGCTGCAGATCGCCAACATCGCCAGCGAAATCCGCCAGCGCGGCCACGACTACCGCTGCGAAATGCTCGCGGTCGAGCGCCTCGCGGCCTCGCCCGACGTGGCCGCCTGGCTCGACCTGCGCGCGGGCGACTCGGTGTTCCACAGCGCCTGCCTGCACCTGGACAACGACACGCCCGTGCAGCTCGAAGAGCGCTACGTCAATCCGCAGGTCGTGCCCGACTTTCTCGAACAGGACTTCACGGCCGTGCCGCCCAGCGAGTACCTCGTGCGCCACGTGCCCTTCGACCAGATCGAACACGTCGTCGATGCCGTGCTGCCCAGTGCCGAACAGGCCGAGCGGCTCGCCATGGCGCCCACCGACCCGTGCCTGCTGCTGACGCGCCGCACCTGGATCCGCAACACGCCCGTGACCTGGGTGCGCTGCCTGCATCCGGCCTCGCGCTACAGCCTGGGCAGCCGTTTCAAAGCCGACGGCAACCCGACCTTCGGCTAACCCGTTTTTTTTCGACCCTCAGAGGCCTACGTTTTCTCTCGCCACCACTTGTATAGACAGGTTCACATGCCAAGCAATCACACCGCCACCTCCAACGCCACCCTGACCCTCACGCCCGGCAAGGTCGACCTTGCGATGCTGCGACGCATCCAGGCCGGCGGCGTGCGCCTTGCGCTCGACCCGTCGGTGCTCGATGGCATGCAGAAGGCCGAGGCCGCGGTGCGCCACATCGTCGAGAACGACGAGGTGGTCTACGGCATCAACACCGGTTTCGGCAAGCTCGCGAGCACGCGCATCGGCAACGACCACCTGGCCGAGCTGCAGCGCAACCTCGTGCTGTCGCACAGCGTGGGCACCGGCGAGCCGCTGGCCGCGCCGGTGGTGCGCATGATCCTCGCGACCAAGGCCGTGAGCCTGGCGCGCGGCCACTCGGGCGTGCGGCCCGCGCTGGTCGATGCGCTGCTGGCGCTGTTCAACGCGGGCGTCACGCCGAGCATCCCGTGCAAGGGCTCGGTCGGCGCCTCGGGCGACCTCGCACCGCTGGCCCACATGGCCTGCGTGCTCATCGGCGAAGGCGAAGCCACGCTGGCCGACGGCCGGAAGGTGAGTGGCGCCGAAGCCATGCGCAGCATCGGCCTCGAGCCCTTCGTGCTCGGCCCCAAGGAAGGCCTGGCGCTGCTCAACGGCACGCAGGTGTCGACCGCGCTCGCGCTGGCCGGCCTGTTCGGCGCCGAAGACGTGTTTGCCGCCGCGCTGATGTCGGGCGCGCTGTCGCTCGAAGCCATCCAGGGGTCGATCAAGCCCTTCGACGCCCGCATCCACGCCGCGCGCGGCCAGCCCGGCCAGATCGCCGTGGCCGGCGCCGTGCGCACGCTGCTCGACGGCAGCGAGATCGTTCCCTCGCACGCCGACTGCGGCCGCGTGCAAGACCCGTACTCGGTGCGCTGCATTCCCCAGGTGATGGGCGCCTGCCTCGACAACCTGGCCCACGCCTCGCGCGTGCTGGTCATCGAAGCCAATGCCGCGTCGGACAACCCGCTCGTGTTCTGCGACACCGGCGAGGTGATCTCGGGCGGCAACTTCCACGCCGAGCCGGTCGCCTTCGCGGCCGACATCATTGCGCTGGCCGTGAGCGAAGTCGGCGCCATTGCCGAGCGCCGCCTCGCGCTGCTGCTCGACAGCGGCCTCTCGGGCCTGCCGCCCTTCCTGGTGCGCGATGGCGGGCTGAACTCCGGCTTCATGATCGCGCAGGTCACGGCCGCCGCGCTCGCGTCGGAAAACAAGTCGCACGCGCACCCCGCCAGCGTCGACAGCCTGCCGACCTCGGCCAACCAGGAAGACCACGTGTCGATGGCCACCTTCGCGGCGCGCCGCCTCGGCGACATGGTCAATAACACCGCCGTCGTCGTCGGCATCGAAGCGATGGCCGCCGCGCAAGGCATCGAGCTGAAACGCGGGCTCAAGAGCTCGCCGCTGGTCGAGGCCGAGTTCAGCAACATCCGCCAGAAGGTCGCCTTCCTCGAGCGCGACCGCTACCTCGCACCCGACATCGAAGCCATGCGCCTGTGGGCGCTCGCGGCCGACCTGCCGGCCGCGCTGCTCGACATCCTGCCCAGCCACGCCAAGTAATCCGAACCGTCCGTTTGCCACCCGACAAGGAGAACCACGCCATGAACGCACCCGACAAATTCGCCCTGAACACCACCCCCGCCGCCGGCACCGACCCGCGCCATGACCCGACCCGCGTGATCCGTGCCCCGCGCGGCACCGAGCTGAACTGCAAGAGCTGGCTCACCGAAGCGCCGTTCCGCATGCTGCAGAACAACCTCGACGCCGAGGTGGCCGAGCGGCCCCAAGACCTCGTGGTGTACGGCGGCATCGGCCGCGCCGCGCGCGACTGGGCCTGCTACGACCAGATCCTCGCGTCGCTGAAGGAACTCGAAGACGACGAGACCTTGCTCATTCAATCGGGCAAGCCGGTCGGCGTGTTCAAGACGCACGAGAACGCACCGCGCGTGCTGCTCGCCAATTCGAACCTCGTGCCGAAGTGGGCCAACTGGGAACACTTCAACGAACTCGACCGCCAGGGCCTCTTCATGTACGGCCAGATGACCGCCGGCAGCTGGATCTACATCGGCAGCCAGGGCATCGTGCAAGGCACCTTCGAGACCTTCGTCGAAGCCGGCCGCCAGCACTACAACAACAGCCTCGCAGGCAAGTGGATCCTGACGGCCGGCCTGGGCGGCATGGGCGGCGCACAGCCGCTCGCGGCCACGCTGGCCGGCGCCGTGTCGCTGAACATCGAGTGCCAGCAGTCGAGCATCGACTTCCGCCTGCGCACGCGCTACGTCGACAAGCAGGCGCGCGACATCGACCACGCCTTCGAGCTGATCAAGCAGCACTGCGATGCCAAGGAAGCCGTGTCGATCGCGCTGCTGGGCAATGCCGCCGACATCCTTCCCGAGCTGGTGAAGCGCGCCAACGCCGGCGGCCTCAAGCCCGACCTCGTGACCGACCAGACCTCCGCGCACGACCTGATCAACGGCTACCTGCCCTCGGGCTGGACCGTGCCGCAGTGGCAGGCCGCCATGAAGGACGTGTCGCAGCACGACGCACTCAAGAAGGCTGCCGCCCAGTCGTGCGCCGTGCACGTGCAGGCCATGCTCGACTTCCAGGCCATGGGCATCCCCACGGTCGACTACGGCAACAACATCCGCCAGGTCGCGTTCGACGAAGGTGTGAAGAACGCCTTCGACTTCCCGGGCTTCGTGCCGGCCTACATCCGTCCGCTGTTCTGCGAAGGCAAGGGCCCGTTCCGCTGGGTCGCGCTCTCGGGCGACCCGGAAGACATCTACAAGACCGACGCCAAGATCAAGGAGCTGTTCCCCGAGAACACCCACACGCACCGCTGGCTCGACATGGCGCGCGAACGCATCGCCTTCCAGGGCCTGCCCGCACGCATCTGCTGGCTCGGCCTGGGCGAGCGCCACATCGCCGGCCTGGCCTTCAACGAGATGGTGAAGAACGGCGAACTCAAGGCGCCCATCGTCATCGGCCGCGACCACCTCGACACCGGCTCGGTCGCCAGCCCGAACCGCGAGACCGAAGCCATGAAGGACGGCACCGATGCCGTCTCCGACTGGCCGCTGCTCAACGCACTGCTCAACACCGCAGGCGGCGCGACCTGGGTCAGCCTGCACCACGGCGGCGGCGTCGGCATGGGCTACTCGCAGCACTCGGGCGTGGTGATCGTGTGCGACGGCACCGACGCTGCCGCCCAGCGCATCGGGCGCGTGCTCTTCAACGACCCGGCCACCGGCGTCATGCGCCATGCCGACGCGGGCTACGACATCGCGGTCGCCACGGCGAAGAAGCAAGGGCTCAAGCTGCCGATGATCAAGTGACTCGGCGAGTGCAGTAAAAAAGCGGGTCACCCGACACCCCGAAAAAAAGGAGACCCGACGATGACCCTCGACGCTTCCGACCTGCAGCGCCGCGTGCGCGAGCGCGTGGACGACGCGCTGGTGGCGCAGTTCCAGCGCGACGGCGCGGTCTGCATCCGCCAGCTGCTCACGGCCGACGAACTCGCGCTGCTGCGCGATGGCATCGAAGCGAACCTGGCGGCGCCCAGCCCGCGCGCCAAGGTCGCGAGCCGGCCCGACGACCCGGGCCGCTTCTTCGAGGACTTCTGCAACTGGCAGGAGATCGACGCCTTCGGCCGCTTCATCGTCGAGGCGCCGCTGGCGCAACTCGCGCAGCGCCTGATGGGCTCGCAGACCGTGCGCCTGTACCACGACCACCTGCTCGTGAAAGAGCCCGGCACGCGCCAGCGCACGCCGTGGCACCAGGACCAGCCCAGGGCCTGCTCACGCTGTTTCCGGAGATCGCGTTGGTGCTCCAAGGGGCTGGCTGCAAGGCGCCCGTGCGCAGCAAGGCATTCGCCTTGCAAGCGCG
>NZ_CALRZC010000380.1:0-4665 GCF_943372545.1 Variovorax sp. YR752
AACGCGCGCATGTCATCGTCGCTCAGGCTCTTCAGCACATGCACCGTCGCGCGCGACAGCAGCGCCGAGTTGACCTCGAAGGACGGGTTCTCGGTGGTTGCGCCGATGAAGGTGAACAGGCCCGACTCGACATGCGGCAGGAAGGCGTCCTGCTGGCTCTTGTTGAAGCGGTGCACCTCGTCGACGAAGACCACCGTGCGCCGGCCCTGCCCCTGCACCGCCTGGGCACGCTCGACGGCCTCGCGGATGTCCTTCACGCCGCCGAGAACCGCCGAGATGGCGATGAACTGCGCGTCGAAGGCACCGGCCACCAGCCGCGCCAGCGTGGTCTTGCCCACCCCCGGCGGGCCCCACAGGATCATCGAGTGCAGCCGGCCCAACTCGAACGCCACGCGCAGCGGCTTTCCCGGGCCGAGCAGGTGCTGCTGGCCGATCACCTCGGAGAGCGTGGCCGGGCGCAGGCGTTCGGCCAGCGGCGCGTCGGCGGGCATCGCCGCGGGGGGGGCCGGCGGGTCCAGCGGGAGCTCGAGCGAGGACATGCGCAGATTGTCGCAGCCGGCCCGGGCCTCAAGTTCCGAGCCGAAGTGACGAAGCCCTGGTGATCACCCGTGCACCTGCCGTGACAGAGCCCCGCTGCCCGACCTCCCCGCACCGAAGCCCGGCCGATCCCGTCGCCGCACTGGAAGCCCTCTCGGCTGCCCTGGCGGCCATCGAACCGGCGCTGGAGCAGTTGCGTGGCGACGCCGCGACGATGGAACGCGCGCGCCGAGCCGCGCTGCATCTGCGCGCCGAAGCCTCACGCATCGTCTCCTCGCTCGACACGGCGCCGGCAGCCTTCCCGAGGCCATGGCATGGGCAGGAGCGCCGCAGTCCCAATCGCGCGACCAACGTGGCCCGGCTGCCGGAGCGCACCGGGTCCGCACCACCACCGGAACCGCCCACCGTGCCGACCGACTGGGAACCCTTCTGAGCGGTATCCGCGCGCACTCAGCGCGAAGCGGTCACTGCTCGATCACATCCGCACCCTTGGGCGCGACGAACCTGAAGGCGTCGGCCGCCATCGGCACGTTGGGCTTGAACTGGCTGAACTGCAGCAGCGAGCGCTGGCCGAAGCTGTCGACGATCTCCACAGCGGCGAGCTCCTTGCCGCGAAAGCCCACCTTCAGCGAATCGAAGGCGCTCTCCTTGGCCTTCGGCTTGGCCGCGGCCCATTCCAGCCCGTCGGCCGCGGGCTGCGGCGACAGCTCGAAGTCCTTCTCGAGGTTGCCGCCGGCCAGCAGCGCCGCGGGCGTCGCGCCGATCGCGGCCGACAGCTTGCGTGAACTCACCTGGTTGAGGTCGGCGTCGTAGATCCAGACCTTCTGGCCATCGGCCACGATGACCTGCTCGAAGGGCCTGGTGTAGGTGAAGCGGAAGCGGTTGGGACGCGCGAACTCGAAGCTGCCGCTGCTGGTCTTCTTCTTCGCGCCGTCGGGCGAGGTCACGGTCTGGCTGAACTGCGCCTTGCCGGTCTTCACCTCGCGCACGAACTCGCGCAGGGTGTCCACCGCATCGGCCTGCGCCGAGAAGGCTGCACTGCAAAGTGCCAGCAACACCGGGAAACGGAAGTTCATGTGTCGCGGTTCGGGACGATGATGTCGCGATTGCCGTTGGTGGACATGGCACTTACGAGCCCGGATTTCTCCATTTGTTCCAGCAAGCGCGCGGCGCGGTTGTAGCCGATGCGCAGGTGGCGCTGCACCAGCGAGATCGAGGCACGCTTGTGCTGCAGCACGATGGCCACCGCCTGGTCGTACATCGGGTCGCTCTCACCGCCGCCGGCGCCGGCCTCGCCGGCCAGCACGTCGCCGCCCTCGCCATCGAGCGTGCCGCCCTCGAGGATGCCCTCGATGTAGTTCGGCTCGCCCTGGCTCTTCAGGTACTCGACGACGCGGTGCACTTCCTCGTCCGACACGAAGGCGCCGTGCACCCGCACCGGCAGCCCGCCACCCGGCGTGAGATAGAGCATGTCGCCCTGGCCGAGCAGCGCCTCGGCGCCCATCTGGTCGAGGATGGTGCGGCTGTCGATCTTGCTCGACACCTGGAAGCTCAGGCGCGTCGGGATGTTGGCCTTGATCAGGCCGGTGATCACGTCCACGCTCGGGCGCTGCGTGGCCAGGATCAGGTGGATGCCCGAGGCACGGGCCTTCTGCGCCAGCCGTGCGATCAACTCCTCGATCTTCTTGCCGACCACCATCATCAGGTCGGCCAGTTCGTCGATGACGACGACGATGTAGGGCAGGCGGTCGAGCGGTTCCGGCTCCTCCGGCGTCAGGCTGAAGGGGTTGGGAATCTTCTCGCCGCGCTCGGCGGCATCGGCGATCTTCTTGTTGTAGCCCGACAGGTTGCGCACCCCCATCTTGCTCATCAGCTTGTAGCGGCGCTCCATCTCGCCAACACACCAGTTCAGCGCATTGGCCGCCTGCTTCATGTCGGTGACGACCGGCGCGAGCAGGTGCGGAATGCCCTCGTACATGCTCATCTCGAGCATCTTCGGGTCGATCAGGATCAGGCGCACGTCGCGCGCTTCTGCCTTGTACAGCAGCGACAGGATCATCGCGTTGATGCCCACCGACTTGCCCGAGCCGGTGGTGCCGGCGACCAGGCAATGCGGCATCTTCGCCAGGTCGGCCACCATCGCGTTGCCGACGATGTCCTTGCCCAGGCCCATGGTGAGCTGCGAGGCCGCGTCGTTGTAGACCTGCGAGCCGAGGATCTCGGAGAGGCGGATCATCTGCCGCTTGGCGTTGGGCAGTTCCAGCGCCATCGTCGTCTTGCCGGGAATGGTCTCGACGACGCGGATGCTGACCAGCGACAGCGAACGCGCCAGGTCCTTGGCCAGGTTGACCACCTGCGCGCCCTTCACGCCGGTGGCCGGCTCGACCTCGTAGCGCGTGATCACCGGGCCGGGCGAGGCCGCGACCACGCGCACCTCGACGCCGAAGTCCTTCAGCTTCTTCTCGATCAGCCGCGAGGTCATCTCGAGCGTCTCGGGCGTCACCGACTCCTGGCGGCTGCCGGGCGCGGCGTCGAGCAGGTCGACCTGCGGCAGTTTGGTGTCGGCCAGCTCGACGAACAGCGGCTTCTGCCGCTCCTTGGCGACACGCGCCGACTTCGGCAGCTCGGCCACCGTCTCCTCGATGACGATCGGCAGGTGCTCCTCGTGCAGCTGGTGCTCCACCTCGACCACCTCCTCACGCTCGCGCAGCGCACGCTCGCCCAGGCGGAGGTCTTCGGCGCGCTCGATACGCTCCGCGCGCTTCTCGCGGAAGGACTCGAGCCAGGTGCCGATCGCCTCGGCCACACGCAGCCAGGAGAACTGCAGCGCCATGCCGATGCCTGCCACCAGCACGGCGATCCACAGCACGCCGGAGCCGGCGAAGCCGAGCAGCTTCTGGCTCGCCGGGCCGAGCAGATAGCCGAGCACGCCGCCGGCATGGCCGCCGGCCACGCGCGCCTCGAACTGGTACAGGCGCGTCGACTCGAGCGCGCAGCTCGCCGCCATCAGCACCACGATGCCGACCCAGAACAGCCACAGCGGCGGCTCGTGCGGATCGGCCGGGTGCGTGCCGGCCTGCTCACTGCGCAGCACACGCGCCAGCGCACCGAGCCAGACCCGCGCGCCGATCAGCAGCAGCCACCAGGCCGAGAAGCCGAACAGGAAGTACAGGCCATCGGAGAACAGCGCGCCGAGCATGCCGGCCTTGTTGAGTGCCTGTTCGACGCTGCCCGAGGTGGTGAAGGCCGGGTCGGCCGGGTTGTGCGTGGCCAGCGCGATCAGCGCCAGCAACCACAGCACGCCGCCGAAGCCCAGCACGAGCCGTGCGCGCCAGCGCGGCACCACGGCCGGCGCAGACGCCTCGCGCGATGAACGGCCGCCCGCAGCGGCCTGGCTGGCGCCGCCATCGGCGCGCAGCGATCCGAGAGGAAAGGTCATGGACGCGATTGTGGCCGAAGCCTCCCTGGCGCTTGTATCCGCTCGCAGCCGGGCGGTGGAGAATCGCCGGCCATGCGAATCCCTGCCCTGCTGATCACACTGCTGCTGGCCCTGCCCCTGTCCGCCCAGGCCATCCAGACCTGCGAACTCAACGGCGAGCACGTCAACCCGGCCAACGGCCACACCACGGCCGGCAAGACCGGGCTGATGCGTTGCAAGGATGCCGACAGCGGTGTGCTGCAACGCGAGCAGGAGCTCAAGGACGGCAAGTCGATGGGCCTGGTGCGGTTCTACAGGAACGGCGTGCTGGAGCAGGAGTACAGCACCAACGAACGTGGCAACCGCGACGGCGTGGCGCGCACCTATGCGGCCACGGCCGGCGCGAAGAACCCGCTGCTGCGCGAGGAGACGATGCGCAACGGCACGACGATCGGCCTGGCACGCAGCTGGTACGCCAGCGGTACCTTGCGGCGCGCGACCTTCCACGCTGACGACGGGCGCGAGCAGGCGACGGCCGAGTTCAACGAGCAGGGCCAGCTCAGTGATCTGCGCTGCGCATCGAAGGCGCTGCTCGCGCCGGCGGCGGACGACGCCGCCTGGTGCGGCCACCAGGGCCGCGCGGCCACAGTGACACTGCACAACAACAAGGGCGTGATGAGCGGGCGGCGGGTGTTCGAACGCGGCGAACT
>NZ_CALRZC010000381.1:0-4463 GCF_943372545.1 Variovorax sp. YR752
TGAACGGCGCCCTCCCGCTGCCGCTGGGCGCGCTGCTGCCGGCCGCCACCAACATCAAGCTGCCCGCCGGCGTGACCTCGGTGAAGCTGCGCCCGGACGGCGCCGGCAGGCTGTGGGCCGCGGCGGCGATGCTGCCCGAAGGCTCGCAGTCGTGGTCGCTGCGGCTGGTGGCGGGGGCGGACCTGAACGCGGCCGACAACCGCATCGTGCAGGTGCATCCGGCGGCGGGCCGGGGCGACCTGCGGCTGGCGGACAGCCACTACGGCATGTTCGGCAAGCTGTTGCCACCGAAAGGCGGATTCGGTTGGTCTGCGCAAGCGGTCGAGGAACTGTCCTGGAGCGGGATCATCGTCAAGGTAGGCGACCCTGTCGATCCGGCCATCGTGGGCGACGTGGAGTCCTTCTGCAAGGACGTGCCGGACTATTGCGTGTCCAACAGCAAGCCTGAATACGCGATGGTCCCCGGCAGCACACGCTTCAGCGTGGTGCGCACCGGCGCGGCCGATCTCGACCTGCTGGCCGCTGGCAACCTGCGCATGGATTCGCTGTTCGGCGTGTACACCGCCGGCGCCTCGTCGCAGGCCACGCATGCCGGCGACCCCTACAACCTGTCGCGCGCGGTAGGCGTCAACGGCGCGGTGCTCAACGACGCGAACGGCGGCTACGAGAAGTTCGTCGACGGCGGCGCGCAGAACCTGGCACGCGCCTGGTACCCGGCCTCCGGGGGCAACCTGACGCTCCAGGCCGGCGGCGACCTGACCGGCGACATGACGCTGATCGCCGGGGGCACGGGCTCGAGGCGGCCGAATCCCGCCGACAAGGGCTTCAGCAGCGGCGCCATCGGCAACTGGCTGTGGCGCCAGGGCACGGGCGAGAGCCTCGGTGGCGGGCAGGACCAGCCCACGGCGTGGTGGATCAACTTCGGCTCCTATGTCGGCACGCCCGGGGCGGCCGACAAGTTGCTCGGCTTCACCGGCTTCGGCACGCTGGGCGGCGGCGACCTGCGCGTGGACGTGGGCGGCAACGCGGGCCTGCAGGCACGGCGCGGCGCCAGGATCGATTCGTCCACCGACAGCCGGCGCAGCCAGGGCCTGGTGCTGGCGGTGGGCGGCACCGGCCGCGTGCTGGCCGACGGCAGCCTGCGCCTGACGGGCGGCGGCGACGTGCAGGTGCGCGTGGGCGGCGCCTTCAATCCGTTGGACACCCCCTTCGTCCAGGGCGCCGGCGGCGACGTGGACGCCGGGCTGAACGGTGCCATCGTCAACCTCCGGGGCGACGTGCAGCTGCAGGCTGGCAGCCTCGGCAGCCTGCCCCTGGTCTACGGCCTGTACGCCCGGTCGCAGTCGCCCCGCGAGACCCGCGCCTACGACCTGTACACCGCGACCCGCGGCATGGCGCAAGGCGGCATCGTGCTGGCGCCGGGCGATGCGAACTACACGCTCGCCACGCGCGGCGACCTGGTGGTCAAGGGCGTGATCGACCCCACGCGCGTGGACCTCGCCAATGCCACGCCGTTCAGCGCCGACGGCCTGACGGGACAAGGCCAGAGCTGGTTCACCCTGTGGACGCCGCACACCGCCATCGGCCTCTTCGGTACGGGCGGCAACCTGGTGCCGGTGGCGGGCGGCTGGGGCCTGCCCGTCACCGACTCGGCCTTCGTGTACCCGTCGATCCTCAGCGCGGTGGCCGCCAGCGGCAGCTTGTTCTACGGCGATGCGGCGACCTTCCAGAACACCGGCACGGGCACGCCGCTGGTGCTGGCGCCGTCAGCCCGTGGCGCGCTCGAGTTCCTGGCCCGTGACTCGATCTATGCGGGCGGCAACACGGTGAGCCAATCGGGCGCGGCCGGATCGGCGCTGGCGACGCCGCTGCGCCCGGCCTTCCAGGGCACGACCGGCGACGGCACGGTGCTCGGCAACCTGTCGGGCGGTAACCACCTGGACAGCGGCGGCGTGCGTCCGCTGTTCGCCTTCGGCCCCAACACGGTGTCGGGTGAAGCGGTGGGCACGCAGCCGGCGCGCTTCTACGCCGTGCACGGCGACCTGGTCGGCGTGAGCAGCGGGCGCATCCTGCGCTTCGGGCCCGACGACGCGACGCGTGCTGGCCAGACCTGGTACGAAGGCGCGCAGCCGGTGTGGATGCGCGCCGGGCGCGACATCGTCGCGAGCGGCACGCCCGTCGGGCAGACCGAGCCCTCGAGCGGCGTGGCGCAAGCCTACTTCGAGAGCAGCGGCAACCTGTTCGCGCACCAGAAGCCGGGCGACATCTCGGTGGTCTCGGCGGGCCGCGACATCCTGTTCAGCACCTTCAACGTGGCCGGTCCCGGCACGCTGGAGATCACGGCCGGCCGCGACATCCGCATGGAGAACAAGGCCTCGGTGAGCAGCCTCGGCGCGGTGGTGCCGGGCGACAGCCGGCCCGGTGCGGGCATCGCGATGCTGGCGGGCGTGGGCTCAAGCGGGCCCGACTACAGGGGCTTCGCGCAGCGCTACCTCGACCCCGTCAACCTCATGCAAAGCGGCCAGCCGCTGGCCGACCAGGCCGGCAAGGTGGTGAAGAACTACAACGGCACGCTCACGCTGGGCGACTGGCTGCGCGCCGAGCACGGCTACAGCGGCGACGAGAGCGGCGCAGCGGCGTGGATGGCGCAACGCCAGGCCAGCCTCGATGCGGACACCGGCACGCCGCGCCGCGTGCTCGCCAACGACTACCGCCAGGCGAGCCAGCTGTACCTGGTGAACTGGCTCGAAGCCTCACAGGGCTACAGCGGCAAGGGCGGTGCACAGGAGGCGCTCGTCTTCTTCAGCGCGCTGCCGCCCGAGCAGCAGCGCAGCTACCTGCGCGGCGTGTACTTCGCGGAGCTGAAGGAGGGCGGTCGCGAATACAACGACGAGGCCGGCGTGCGCTACGGCAGCTACCTGCGCGGGCGCAACGCCATCGCGTCGCTGTTCCCGGGCACCAGCTACAGGGGCGACATCACGATGTTCGGTTCGGCCGGCGTCAACACGCTGTTCGGCGGCGACATCGCGATGCTCACGCCGGGTGGGCGCCAGGTGTTCGGCATCGAGGGCGCGGCGCCCCAGGCGGTGGGCACGCTGATTCCGGGCGTGATCACGCAGGGCGCGGGCGACATCTCGCTCTACGCACTGGGCAGCATCCTGCTGGGCCAGAGCCGGATCATGACCACCTTCGGCGGCAGCGTGCTGGGCTGGTCGGCCGAGGGCGACATCAACGCGGGCCGCGGCTCGAAGACCACGGTGGTCTACACGCCGCCCAAGCGCGTGTACGACCGCTGGGGCAACGTGGTGCTGTCGTCGGACGTGCCGAGCACGGGCGCGGGCATTGCCACGCTGAACCCGATTCCCGAAGTGCCGGCCGGCGACATCGACCTGATCGCGCCGCTGGGCACCATCGACGCGGGCGAGGCGGGCATTCGCGTGTCGGGCAACGTGAACCTGGCGGCGCTGCAGGTCGTGAACGCCGCCAACGTGGCGGTGCAGGGCAAGAGCACGGGGCTGCCGGTGGTGACGTCGGTGAATGTCGGCGCGCTGACCAACGCCAGCGCCGCGGCCTCGCAGGCCACGGCGGCGGCGCAGGACGTGATGCAGCGCGAACGCGCGGCGGCGCGCCAGAGCCTGCCGTCGGTGTTCTCGGTGCGCGTGCTGGGCTTCGGCAACGAGCCCGCATCAGGCGCATCCGGCGCGCCCGACGCGCCGGAGATGCGGCGCAAGCCGGCGGAGCAGGCGAGCTACGACCCGTCGGGCTTTGTCCAGATGGTCGGGCACGGTGCGCTCACCGACGCGCAGCTGGCGCGGCTGAACGAGCCCGAACGGCGCGGCCTGCCGCGCGGTCGTTGAGCGGCGACGCACCATGTCGCACGCCTGCCTGCTGCCCCGCGGCGATGCCGCGGGGGTCGCCCCTGCGCCGCCGGATGTCCAGCAACTGCTGGTCGCGCACTACGCGCAGCTGCACCGGCGGCTGTCGATGCACCTGGGGTGCGCCGACGCCGCCACCGAAAGCCTGCACGATGCCTGGCTGCGTCTGGCCGACGCCGCCTTCACGGACACCTTGCAGAACCCCGTGGCCTACATCTTCCGCGTGGCGTGCAATGCCGCGATGGACCGCCTGCGCGCCGAGCGCCCCTGGCAGTACGCGGGCGAGGCGGACGACACGCTCGCCCAGGTGGCCGATCACGCGCCAGGGCCCGAACTGATCGCCGAGGCGCGCTCCGACCTGAAGGCGGTCGAACGCGCGATGCAGGGGCTGCCGCACCGCCATCAGGACATCTTCGTGGCCTTGCGGGTGCACGAGCTGACGCGGCACGAGGTGGCGGTGCGCCATGGCTTGTCGCTGCGGCGGGTGGATTCCACGCTGCGCCAGGCGCTGCAACGCCTGCCGGTGGGGCGCGCGTCGGGCATGCATGTCTAACCAAGGCGATGCTTTTGCACTCAATGTTTTCAATT
>NZ_CALRZC010000382.1:0-4416 GCF_943372545.1 Variovorax sp. YR752
CCCCAAGACACCGTTCGAGCTACAGCGTCGAATCCGTTCGGGCTCCCAGTCTTGATTGCGGGCTGGTCGGCCCAAGGAGGAGATCGGGGTTCACCGAACGGGCTCCCTTTAGCGCGGTAGGAGCGGATTAAACAATATCAGGAGGAGGGGCGAAGCCCCGGGGGACATTCGCGGAGCAAGGCTCCCCGTCGGCGGGAGCGACGCCCTGAATGACGCCTAAGGCATCCCGCGTGCCAACAAATGATCCACCAACCGACGCTGCGGAAAACTCAATGCCTCCTGCCGCGTACACAGGTACATCCGGCGTGAAGCCCACGCATCGGTGAGGTTGATGAAGCGCAGCTTCATCTCCTTGCGGTAGGTCACCGCCGCGCCCTCGGGCAGGATGCCCACGCCCATGCCTGCTTCGATCATCCGGCACACGGCCTCGAAGCTCTTCACGCGCACACGCAGCCGCAGCACCTTGCGCGCGCTCATCGCGGCGTCTTCCATGGTGCGGGAGATGGCGGAGTCGTCTTCGAGCCCCACGAAATCGAAGTCGAGCAGTTCTTCGAACGACACCTCACGCCCGCGCCACGGATGCTTCTGGCGCACGATGGCCACGAGCCGGTCGGTGCGGTACGGAATGAAGTGCAGCGCCGGGTCGACCGCCTCGCTGGTGATCACGCCCACGTCGGCCTGGCGGTCGCGGATGGCCTGCACGATGTAGACGCTGCGGTGCTCTTCCACGCTCACGCGGATCTCGGGGTAGCGCATCCGAAAGCTCGCCACGTCGTCGGGCAAGAACTGGCCCATCGCCGACGCGTTGGCGTGCAGCCGCACGCGGCCGGTGGCGCCCTGCGCGTAGTCCGACAGGTCGGCGCGCATGCGGTCCACGTCGCGCAGGATCTGGCGCGCATGCATGGCCAGCGACTCGCCCGCGCCCGTGGGCGTCACGCCCTTCGAGGTGCGGTTGAGCAGCCCCACGCCAAGCTGGCTCTCGAGGATGGCCAAGCGCCGGCTGGCGGCCGACAGCACCATGTGGCTCTCGGCGGCGGCCTTCGACAGGCTGCCGTGCTCAATGGCGCGCAGGAACAGCGCCAGCGAATCCAGGTCGGGTCTCATCAGGTCCTCGGTCGATCGGGCGGACATTGTCGGGCCTGCGCGCTGGCGCGGGCGTGGCCGAAGGCCTTTCGGCGAATTGACCGTGGCGGCGATGGTTCTTCCGGAATGCGGGTTTCCCTGTCGAAACGAAGAAGCACTTTCGGCTCGCGGTGCGAAAGAATCGTCGCTGTCTCGGCGGCAACCCCGGCGAGGCGTTTCGCGGGCCGGCCCTCTACCGGGGCCACGCCCGCATTCCACGAGTCCTACCCGGAGTCTTTTCCCTCATGGCAACCCACGAACTCGCCAGCGTTGCGCTGGACGACAAATACACGGCCACCGAAGGCCGGATCTACCTGAGCGGCATCCAGGCGCTGGTGCGCCTCATGCTCGTGCAGAAATGGCGCGACCAGCAGGCCGGCCTGAACACCGCGGGCTTTGTCTCGGGCTACCGCGGCTCGCCGCTCGGCGGCCTGGACGAAGCGCTGTGGAAAGCCCAGCCGCAGCTCGAAGCCAATGCCGTCAAGTTCCTGCCCGGCGTGAACGAAGAGCTGGCTGCCACCGCGGTGTGGGGCACGCAGCAGGTGCACCTGACCGGCGAGAGCGCGGTCGATGGCGTGTTTGCCATGTGGTACGGCAAGGCGCCCGGCGTGGACCGCTGCGGCGACGTGTTCAAGCACATGAGCCACGCGGGCACCTCGCCGAAGGGCGGCATCCTGCTGGTGGCGGGCGACGACCACGGCGCGTCTTCCTCTACCCTGCCCAACCAGAGCGACCACCTGTTCGCCGCCTCGATGATTCCCATGCTCTACCCGCAGAGCGTGGAGGAATACATCGAGCTGGGCCTGCACGGCTTTGCGATGTCGCGCTTTGCCGGTCTGCCGGTCGGCTTCAAGGCGCTGGCCGACACGGTGGAGTCGTCGGGCTCCATTGCCGCCGGCGCGCTCGACGTGCACACGCGCCTGCCGAAGGACTTCGTGTTCCCGCCCGGCGGCGTGCATGCGCGGCTGTCGACCGACACGCTCGGCGTGCAGGCGCGCAAGCAGGAAGCGCTGATGCAGGACTACAAGATCTACGCCGCCATCGCCTACGCGCGCGAGAACCGCCTGAACCGCGTGACCATCGATTCGCCTCAGGCGCGGCTGGGCATCGTGGCCTCGGGCAAGTCGTACCGCGACGTGCTCGAAGCGCTCGAAGAACTGGGCATCGACGCCGACGAGGCCGCGCGCATCGGCATCCGCCTGTTCAAGGTGTCGATGCCCTGGCCGCTGGAGCCCGATTCGATCCGCGAGTTTGCCGACGGGCTCGAAGAGATTCTGGTGGTCGAAGAGAAGCGCCAGATCGTCGAGTACCAGCTCAAGGAGCACCTGTACAACTGGCGCGAGAACGTGCGCCCGCGCGTGATCGGCAAGTTCGACGAGCAGGGCGAATGGGGTGCGCATCCGCGCGGCCAGTGGCTGCTGCCGGCCACAGCCGACTTCTCGGTGGCGCAGATCGCGCGCGTCATTGCCGGGCGCGTGGCGCGCTTTCACACGAGCGACCGCATCCGCATGCGGCTGGCGATTCTCGACGCGAAAGACGTGGTGCTCGGCAAGGCCGTGGCCACGCCCTCGCGCCCGGCCTGGTACTGCGCGGGCTGCCCGCACAACACCTCGACCAAGGTGCCCGAAGGCAGCCTCGCGCTCGCGGGCATCGGCTGCCACGTGATGGCCACGGCCATCTACCCCGAGCACAACCGCACCACCACGCACATGGGCGGCGAAGGCGCACCGTGGCTCGGGCAGGCGTGGTTCTCGAAGCGCAAGCACGTGTTCGCGAACCTCGGCGACGGCACCTACTACCACTCGGGCTCGCTGGCCATTCGCGCGGCCGTGGCGGCGGGCGTGAACATCACCTACAAGATCCTCTACAACGACGCGGTCGCGATGACGGGCGGCCAACCGGTCGACGGGCCGATCACCGTGCCGCGCATCGCGCACCAGGTCGCGGCCGAAGGCGTGAAGCGCCTCGCGCTGGTGGCCGAAGACCCGACGCGCTGGGCCGATCGCAGCCTGCTGCCGCCCGAGCACGACGGCTTTGCACTGAGCGTGCACCACCGCGACGACATGGACGCGGTGCAGCGCGAGCTGCGCGGCTTCGAGGGCGTGTCGGTGCTGATCTACGACCAGGTGTGTGCGGCCGAGAAGCGCCGTCGCCGCAAGAAGGGCGAGTTCCCGCAAGCCGCGCGGCGCGTGTTCATCAACGACGCCGTGTGCGAAGGCTGTGGCGACTGCGGTGAGCAATCGAACTGCACCGCGCTGCTACCGAAGCCAACCGACCTGGGCCTCAAGCGCAGCGTGGACCAGAGCGCGTGCAACGCCGACGAGTCGTGCATCAAGGGCTTCTGCCCGAGCTTCGTGACGGTCGAAGGCGTGAAGCCGCGCAAGCACGCGCCCGTGGCCGTGAAGGCCGCCGAAGAACCTGCCCTGCCCGCGCCGGTGCCCCTCGCGCTGGACGGCATGCACAACATCCTCATCACCGGCATCGGCGGCACGGGCGTGATCACCATCGGCGCGCTGATCGGCATGGCGGCGCACCTCGAGGGCAAGGGCGTGAGCGTGCTCGACATGACGGGCATGTCGCAGAAGAACGGCTCGGTCACGTCGCACGTGCGCATTGCGCGCGACGCGGCGCAGCTGAAGGCGCAGCGCATTCCCACCGGCGAGGCCGACCTGATCCTCGGCTGCGACATGCTCACGGCCGGCGCGCCCGACGCCATCGCACGCATGCGGCCGGGCCGCACCTACGCGCTGGTCAACACCTTCGAGCAGCCGACGGGGCACTTCGCGCAGCAGCCCGACTGGCAGTTCCCCGCCGCGCAGGTGCGTGCGCTCATCGAGGAATCGGTCGAAGGCCGCGCCGACTTCATCGACGCGACGCAGCTGGCCACGCGCCTCATGGGCGACGCCATTGCCGCCAACCTGTTTCTGCTGGGCTTCGCGTTCCAGAAGGGGTTTGTGCCGCTGTCGGCCGAAGCGCTCGACAAGGCCATCGAGATCAACGGCGTGGCCGTGAAGGCCAACCAGGCCGCGTTCCGCTGGGGCCGCAAAGCGGCGCTCGACCTCGCGGCCGTCACGCGCCAGGCCGCGCCGGCGCAGGTGGTGTCGCTGCAGAAGCCTCAGAGCTTCGAGGCGCTGGTGGCCGACCGCACCGCGTTCCTCACGTCGTACCAGAACGCGGCCTACGCACGCAGCTACGCGGACCTCGTCGAACGCGTGCGCGACGCCGAGCAACGCACGCGCGGCAGCACCGTGCTGGCCAAGGCCGTCGCCTCGGGTCTCTTCAAGCTCATGGCCT
>NZ_CALRZC010000383.1:0-4388 GCF_943372545.1 Variovorax sp. YR752
CCCGCGCGTTGAGTTCTCGGAGATCGAGCTCGAGGAACTGGCCTGCGATGTCCGCATGCGCGGCATCCTGGTACCGCTGGTGGTGCACCCCGCTGACGCGACCGGCCGTCATCTGCTGCACTTCGGAGCCATGCGGCTTCGCGCGGCCATCCTTGCAGGTCTGCCCGAAGTGCCGGTCGTCGTCCGCGACGCACCTGCCGACCGATACGCACAGGTGGCCGAGAACCAGAAGCGCCATAGCCTCTCACCGCTGGACCTGGCGCGCTTCATCCGCAGCCAGATGGACGCGGGCGAGTCGCAGACGATGATTGCCCAGCAGCTCGGCATGAACCTGACCACGGTGGCGCATTACCTGTCGCTGCTGGACTTGCCGCCGGTGCTCGATGCTGCGCTGAGGGCTGGGCGTTGCACGTCGCCGCGAACGCTGCACGAGTTGAGCACTTTGCACGATCGGCACCCCGAGCAGGTCGCGGACCTGCTCGATGGCTCGGCGCCCGTGACACGCGAGGCCGTGAAAACGCTGCGCGCGCGGGTCGACTCGAGACAGGCCGCCGACCCGGCGCGACTGATCAGCCAGGCGATGGTGGCTTGCGACCGGTTGGAGAGGCTGCTCGCCGGCATCGACACGCAGGGAACCTCCAGCGACCATGACGCCTTGCAAGCGTTGCAGGCGCGGCTGGTGGCCCTGTCGAGACGGTCGGTCCGCGGGTCTGACGGTCAGACCCCATGAAGCAGGCTCGCGCGTTCTGCATCGGGCTTTCTGTGTCGCTCGCGTTGTGGTCGTGTTCCGCGTTCGTTTCGGACGCGTCCCACTCCTGTTTCGCTCTCGTTCCGGTTCTTGTTCACCGATTGGTCAGTCCTTGTGCAGCCGTTGGTCAGTTTGTGCAGTCGACCGACTGGCCAGCTCAGTTGAAGAGGCCCAAGAGACTGTCTTTGAACGTAGGGCAGGATAGGCAGGCCGCCACAAAGTGGATGCCATGCGGCCTGCGGTATTGGGTGGTTCGTCATGGCGGGCTCATCGCGTGACCGCGTGACGATCGACCTGCGCGGCATCGGCGAAGCCGTGCGGACTGCCGCGGCCGGGCGAGGGCAGTCGGTCGCCGCCTTCGCCCGACAGGCACTCGTCGCATCCACTGACTCCCAGGCGCTCGCGATCGAGCAGCTCGACTCGCCGGCCTCTCCGTCGCGCAGCGTCGCCAAGCTCCACCTGCGCATGGACGAGCGCGAGGCCGAGGTGCTGATCCTCAAGGCCCGAGCGCTCGGTCTGAGCTACGGCGAGTACGTCGGCCACCTGGTGACTGGCACGCCCCTGCCGGCACCGGTGGCGCAGCGTGACGCCGACCGCGCGGCACTGCGGCGCTCGTGCGACCAGCTCGCCGCGCTGGCCGGCGACATCAATGCGCTGATCCGGCTGCTCCGCCTGGCCAAGGGCGCCGAGGCGGCACGCCAGTTCGGCGACCGCATACGCGGCCTCGAGGCCGACGTGCGTCTGCACATCGACCTGGCCTCTCGGCTGGTCGCGCACCCGGAGGACAAACGATGACCACGAATTGCATCGACGGCGTGCTGGTGCAGTGGGGCGACCGGCTCTTCTACGGCTCGAACCGGGTCGTGCACAGTCGCACGCCGGCCGTCGGCGGCCTTGCGATGCAGGCACGAGCGAACGCCGTGCGCCGCCGCATTCAGGCCATCGTGGTTCGGCATGCACCGCAGGTGATGGTCAAGGTCACCGGCGGCGGACGAGGGATGGGCGCGATTGCGGCGCACCTGCGCTACATCAGCAAGTCCGGCCGGTTGCCCTTCGAGGACGACCGCGGCGTGGTGCGCGATGGACCCGAGGCCTTGCGCGACCTGGTCGATCAATGGCGCTGCGGCGGTGGTCGCATTCCCGAGCGCAGCGATCGGCGCGAGGCGTTCAACATCATGCTGTCGATGCCGGCCGGGACGAAGCCCGAGATCGTACTCAACGCGGCACGGGAGTTCGCCGCGGCCGAGCTGGGCGACCACCGCTTCGTGATGGTGCTCCACACCCACCAGGCCAACCCCCATGTGCACCTGGCGGTTCGTGCAGAGGGTCGGGAAGGGCGTCGCCTCAACCCGCGCAAGCAGGACCTGCGGCGCTGGCGCGAGGTGTTTGCCGAGAAGCTGCGCGGCTGGGGCCTCGAGGCCGAAGCCTCGTCCCGGGTCGCGCGCGGCAGCCGCCATCACAACGAGCGCCTGTGGCAGCGCAAGGCGCGGGAGCAGGGGCGGGCCACGGAGAGCGGCAGCACCGAGACGACGCTGACCCCGTCCCGGCGCCACGCCGCGCAGGCCTGGTGCGAGATCGCCAAGGCGCTCGCGTCCTCCGACGAGCTGGCCGACCGCGAGTTGGGCCGGGCGGTCGTCGACTACGCCCGCTGGCTGCCGGGCGTGCGCTACAAGCCGCCTGAGAAGCAACCGCAGCGGGAGCTTCCGGGGCTGGAGCGCACGATGCCGCAGAAGACGCGGCCGGATCCCGGCTGGGAGCGCTGAGGGTCAATCCCTGGGTGGCGTCGCGTGTTTCGATTGCTCGGATCAAGTGTCGATTCGACCGAGGGATTGAACCGTGCTCGGGGTCGACGCCGATCCGTTGTCCTCGCCGCCGGACGGGCTCGGGGGGCAGGCCGCTTGGGGCAGCCTGCCCCGGTTCGTCAGCATGAGGCGTCGCGCGCAGCGTCAAGGGTGCGCTGGCGCCGGGCTGCGCCCGCCCTTGACCCCGCGCACGGCGCGGTGCCGTCAGGGCGTCGGAATGCCGAACCGAGCCGCGCGCTCGCGCAGTCGACGGACCACGGCTGCGAGATCTGTGGCGTCCAGGCGGTTCTTGCGCAGGAATGCCGCCCATTGCGTACGCTTGCTGGCATCGGCGCCGAAGGCGTCGCTCAGCCCGACCGGCAGGTCGGTCGGCAGCGGCGAGCGCCGTCGCTCGAAGGTCGCGGCAACGGCGCGGCGCAGCTCGCCGTCGTCGACCGCATCGTCCTGCAGCAGCAGGTCGAGGTCGAAGTAGTCCTTCATTCGACTGTTCGTGATGCCGAGAACGCAGATGGCGTGCAGCTTCTCGGCCACGACGGTGGCCTTCGGATAGACGCGAAGCGGTGCGGTCGGCACGTCCGGCAGCAGGCTCGGGTAATCCATCGTCGGTGGCGCCGGTGTCACGGCGTCCCCGTAGCCGACATCGACCTGCAGCGCGATGCGCGCGTGGTCGAGCGTGGCCTGCAGGTCGACCCGCACACCACCGTAGCGGGTTTCCTTTCGGATCGTGTCGACGCGGACCGATGCAGCGTCGAACTGGATGCCGTCGTCCACCGGCATCGCGCAGATCGCGCGGAAGACCTCGGCCAGGAGCTGAGGGTCGTCGGGGCCGAATCCGAGCAGGTCTGCGTCGCGGGTCGGGCGGTGGGGCTGGCCGTACCACAGCCCGAAGAGCAGAGCGCCCTTCAGGACGAACTGGCCCGCGTGCTCCGAGGTTGCGAGGCGATACAGCAGCCGCTCGATGCCGTAGCGCGTCAGGACGAGGTTGAAGTCCTCCTTCGTCGTGTCGGCACGCTGCTTGAGCCGGGCCCGGATCGACGCGGCACGGTTGCCGGTCATGTCGTGATGGCCTCGATGTAGGGCCGCATCACGCGCGTCATGCGGCCGGCCTCGGCATGGCGCCACAGCTCGTCGATGCTGAACTTCCGCTTCGACCAGCCGTCGCGCAGCGCTTCGATGGCGACGTCGACGCCGATCTTGTTGCGGAAGCGGAAGGTATCCACCACCGTTTTCGCGGCGCTGAACACGGCAACGGCAACACCGTCCACCTTGATCTGCTGGACCCCGTCGCCGAGGGAACGGTCGGACATGCGGACGATGCGCAGCTGCGGCTGCGCAAGCCTCGGCACGGCGGCGCGGTGCGGGAGCGCGAGCCACACTTCGAAGGGTGCCTGCGTGCCGATGCCGTGCACGCGAAGCGCCGAGAGCAGACAGACCACGCCCCTGGGCGCCCGCAGCGCCACTTCGGCCAGCGACCGGTGCTCGCTGACGGATGCCCCCGGAAGCCCGTACATCCCGCGCGCGAGCCGCTCGAGCTTCCCGGCCTGCACCAGGCGCGTCAGCGCCACCGTCGGCAGCCCGTGTGCGGTCAGGTCACGGGCGCGCAGCAGTCTGCGCCGCTTCGCCAGGCGCAGCACCTGGGCTTCGTGTGTCGGGCTCGCGAGCGTCATGTGGATGTTGCAAAAGATAGGAGATTATCGTCAAACTCCGAGAAAACACAACGACGCCACGGCGCCTGAACCTGACGCGCGCGTCACGTCGACCCGCTCACCAGTCGCAGCCGTCGCGCCAGCGCCGCCTCGATCGCGGCACCCAGCTTCGCCCAGGCCTGCTTGGTCTCG
>NZ_CALRZC010000384.1:0-4339 GCF_943372545.1 Variovorax sp. YR752
ACCAGCCCGCTGGCCGTGAACGACGTGCTCGCACCAGCGTCCGCCCCGGAGCCGCGCGTCTGCACGTAACTCCCGGACGACGTCCCGTAGTACACCCGGTAGCCCACCGTGTCCGCTGAGTTCGACCGGTTCCAGCTCAGCGTGGCTGCCGGCGCTGGCGCAGGTGCCGGCGCGGGTGCTGGTGCTGGTGCTGGTGCTGGTGCTGGTGCTGGTGCTGGTGCAGGGGCCGGAGCCGGTGCGGGTGCAGGAGCCGGCGCGGGCGTCCCACCGGTCTCGTCGCTGCCTTCCGACGAGCCGCCGCCACAACCCGCCGTCGTGACAACGCAGGCACTCAACAGGGACAGCAGCAGCAAACGATTGGCAAACATGACAGCACCTTGGACCGGCAACCGAGACTCGCCCGCAAACCTCAGCTGCGGCGCGCAGGGGCGAATCGCCGCAGTCACAACGCGCCCCTGTGAGCATCATCGGGGCAGCGCCGAGTCACCTGTAACTTTGGGTGTCCCTCAGCGTGCGACCCTCACAGCCGGTTGCAAAACCAGCCGAGATTCTGCTCGAAATCCCGCGATCGGGGGATTGCGATCTTGTGACAGCCTCGATGTTCGCGACGTCGCACCGCTCAGACCAGTACTTCCTGCGCTCCCGGGTGGCTCAAGAAGCGCGACGGGCTGGCGGTCAGGCCATAGGCGCCCGACTGGAAGACGACGACCAGGTCACCGGGCTGCGCCTGTGCCAGCTCCATGCGATCGGCCAGCAGATCCAGTGGCGTGCACAGCGGGCCGACCGCCGAGGCCTGCTCGCGCTGGTCCGACAGCATCCGATTGCCGATGGCGACCGGATAGTTCTTGCGGATCACCTGGCCGAAGTTCCCGGAAGCCGCGAGCTGATGGTGCAGGCCGCCGTCGAGCACGAGAAAGACCTCGCCACGCGAGACCTTCCTGTCGACGACCCGCGATACGTACACGCCAGCCTCGCCGACCAGGTAACGACCCAGCTCGATGACCAGTTCTGCGCCGGGCAACTCGCTCGCAGCCTGCTCGGCAATCCGTTCGAGATTGGCGCTGATCGGCGCCAGGTCCAGCGCCTGTTCGCCGGGGAAGTAGGGGATTCCGAAGCCGCCGCCGAGGTTGAGCACCTTCAGCGGCGCCGGAGCATGCTCCGCCAGGCGCGTGGCCAGGGCGAGCGTCTTCGTCTGGGCGTCGCAGATCGAATCGGCACGCAGGTTCTGCGACCCCGAGAAGATGTGGAAGCCCTCGAAGCCCAGGCCCAGGGTGGCGATCTCGCGCAGCGCGGCGGGCACCTGCTCGACGTCGATGCCGAACTGCTTGGGGCCGCCGCCCATCTTCATGCCGGAGGACTTGAGTTCGAAGTCGGGGTTGACGCGCACGGCGACACGGGCTGCGCGGCCGAGCCGGGCCTGCCAGTCGGCCAGCAGCCGCAGTTCGCGCATCGACTCCGCGTTGACCAGCACGCCAGCGGCCACCGCCTGGCCGAGTTCCTGCTCCGATTTCCCGGGCCCGGCGAAGCTGATCTCGTGCGGGTCCATACCGCTGTCGAGCGCGACGCCCAACTCGCCGCCGGAGGCCACGTCGATGCCGTCGACCAGGCCGGCCATGTGGCAGACCAGCGCCGGCATCGGGTTGGCCTTCATGGCGAAGTGCAGGCTGATGGTGCCGGGCAGCGCCTGTCGCAGATCGTGAACGCGCTGCGTGAGCAGGGCGCGGTCATAGGCGAAAAACGGCGTACGGCCCACACGCGCCGCCAGCAGCGACAACGGCTGGCCACCGACGCTCAACTCGCCGCCGATGACCGGGAAGCGCCACGCAGGACCCTCGTGAACCGTGCTCATGTGCTTGCCGTGGCGGAGTTGCGGAACTCGGTCGCGATCGACTTGCGGTCGATCTTGCCATTCGCATTGCGAGGCAGGGGGCCGTCGCGAACCTCGATGCGCGCCGGCACCATGTATGCCGGGAGGCGGTCGCGGCACAGTGCTGTCAGTGCGGCGAGGTCGATCGTGCTGCCCGGCGGTGGCGTCACCACCACCGCGACGGCCTCGCCCAGCGAGGCATGGGGCAGGCCGAAAGCGGCGCACTCGCCGATCAACTGGGTCCCGTACAGCACCTCTTCGATCTCGGTCGGGCTGATGCGATAGCCCGACGACTTGATCATCTCGTCCTTGCGGCCGATGAAGTAGAGGAAGCCTTCCTCGTCGCGGCGCACCGTGTCGCCGGAGAACACAGCCATCTCGGGCAGCACCAGCCCGCGCTCGCGACCGGGCAACGGGCGGAAGCGCTCTGCCGTCTTCTCGGGGTCGTTCCAGTAGCCCTGGGCGACCAGCGCGCCGCGCTGCACCAACTCGCCGGGTTCGCCCGCGTCGCAGTCTGTGCCATCCGGGCGCAGCACGAGGATCTCGCTGTTCGGGATGGCCTTGCCGATCGAGTCGGGGCGGCGATCCACCTCCTCGGGCGGCAGGTAGGTGGCACGGAATGCCTCGGTCAGGCCGTACATCAGGTAGGGGCGCGCCTGCGGGAACAGCCCGCGCAGGCTTTTCAGCGTCTCCAAGGGCATCCGGCCGCCGGTGTTGGCGAAGTAGCGCAGCGAACTGCCTGCCCCGTCAGCCCATCGGGACTGCGTCAGCTGGATCCACAGGGGCGGCACCGCGGTGAGGCCGGTGACACGATGCTGCGCCACCGCCTTCACGACGTCCTTGGCCAGAAGGTAGTTGAGCAGCACCACGCGGGCGCGTGAATGAAAGGCCGTGGTCAACTGGCTGAAACCGGCGTCGAAGGACAGCGGAAGTGCAGCCAGCAGCACGTCGTCGCTGCGATTCTCGAGGTAGGAGGCCACGCTCTTCGCGCCGGCCACCATGTTGCGATGGGACAGCACGACGCCCTTGGGTTTGCCGGTGCTGCCCGACGTGTACAGGATGCCGGCCATGTCGGTGTCGACACTGCGATGCGAACCCGAGCCGCCGGCCGACATGAAGTCGTCCCAGCCGTGCAGCGCACAGGCACCCGGCCAGGTGCCTGCGGGGCGTGCGCCGGCCACGACGACATGGCGCAGCGCCGGACACTGCGCCAGTTCGGTCGCCAGGCCGGCGAGCCGGTCACTCGAGGTGACCAGCACCCGCACGTCGCAGTCGCGCAGGATGTGGCCGACCTGCTCGGGCTTGAGCACCGGGTTGACAGGGACGAACACGGCGCCATGGGCGGGCGCGCCGAAGGAGGCGATGACCGTCTCGCTGCGCTTGTCGAGGTAGATGGCGACACGTTCGCCGCGGCCGACCGAGATCGCCGACAGGCCTGCAGCAAACTGCCGCAGGGCGCCTGCCAGTCGACCGTAGCTCAGCCACTCGTCGTTGGCATGGAGGGCCGGTGCGTCGGGGTCGTGATCGGCCGCGACGAGCGGCAACTGGTGCAGAAGGAATGCCTCTTTGTGCATGTTCGGTCGGACGGTTCGGGCGCGAGGAGTGGGCAGTGAACGGGCGCAGCGTGGCGGCGGCGCTCAGGCTTTGCTCAGGCCCGCGCGGTCATGGAACGCGCGGCGCAACAGGCGCAGGCGCTGCTTCGACGCCTCGGCCATGCCCAACGCAAGGCCGACGACGGTGGATCGATTGAAGGCCTCGGTTCCGACCAGCGACTGGTTGGATGTCATCCAGTCCTTCTTGTAGGCCTCGCTGCCGACGCCGTAGTCGATCTCGCCGACGCCATCCTCGTCGATCGCGATGCGGAACAGTTCCTTGGACAGGATCGAGCCGACCCCGAACTCGGCGTACTTCTCGTCGTAGGCCAGCTTGTAGATGACGGCGCGCCCGCTGGCGTTGATCCACAGCTGCGCAGCGGCCGCCTGACCGTCGACGCGCAGCACGCCCAGTCGCAGTACGCCGAGCCGGGCCGCGCAGCGGATCAGCCCAGGGATGAACGCAGGGAAGGGCTCGGGTTCCTTCCAGCTCGCGTTGTAGACCTTGCAGAACGCATCGATCGCATCGTCCAGTCCTGCTTCGGTGCCGCGCGTGACAGTGATCTCGCTTCGGTGTGCCTTGTCGAGCTTCTTCTGCCGGCGCTGGATCGTGTTGCGGACCTGCGATGGACGTTCCTGGTAGTAGGCGTCGAAACACTGGCCCTGCGTCGCGTGGGTCCAGTTCTCGTACTGGAAGTACGGGTGCGCGGTGAAACCGTTGTGGGCCAGCGCATGTGCGAAGCCGGGCTCGGCCGATGCGCCGGACTTGGCCAGCGCCATGTTGACGGTGTCCCAGCGAGGCGATTCACTCGCGATATGACGCACCAGTGTCTCGCGCGCGAGGGCGGGCGGGATGCCGGCCCCGACGACGCTGACATCG
>NZ_CALRZC010000385.1:0-4295 GCF_943372545.1 Variovorax sp. YR752
GATGGTGCCGGGCGGCAGCATCTCGCCGAACCACACCACGCCGGGGCGCACGAGGTTGCCGCAATCGGCACAGCGCGGCGGCCGGCCGGCGCCGGCGGTGGCCGGATCGCAGCAGCGGCCGCGCCGGCACGGCTCCAGCCAACGGTCGGCCAGGATGTCGCCGTGCAGGCGGATCGTGTCGGCATTGCCGGCGCGCTGGTGCAGGTCGTCGACGTTCTGCGACACCACCGTGAGCACACCGGGGCGGCGCCGCGCGAAGTCGCCCAGCGCCCGATGGCCGGCATTGGGCTGCGCCGCGCGCACGCCCTCGCGCCGCTGCGCATACCAGTCCCACACGAGCTGAGGATCGGCTCGAAAACCCTCCTCGCTGGCCAGCTGCGCCGGATCGAAGCGCGACCACAGGCCGGTCAGCGCGTCGCGGAAGGTGGCGATGCCGCTTTCGGCGGACATGCCGGCGCCGGTCAGCACGCAGATCCGCGAGGCCGCGGCGATGCGCCGGCGCAACTCGTGCAGCTCGACCTCGAGGTCAGGCACGACGCTCACGTTGTCGCAGTGCCTCGTACAGGCAGATGCCCGACGCCACCGACACGTTCAGGCTCTCCACCGCCCCCTTCATCGGCAGGCGCACCAGCACATCGCAGGTCTTGCCGGTCAGCTGGCGCATGCCGCTGCCCTCGGCGCCGAGCACCAGCGCCACCGGGCCGCTCAGATCGACGTCGTAGAGCGAGGCTTCGGCCTGGTCCGAGGTGCCGACGATGCGGATGTTGCGTTCCTTCAGCTCATTGAGCGTGCGCGCCAGGTTGGTGACCATGAAGTACGGCACCGTCTCGGCCGCGCCGCTGGCCACCTTGGCCACGGTGGCGTTGACGCCCACCGCATGGTCCTTCGGCGCGATCACCGCATGCGCGCCGGCGCCGTCGGCCACGCGCAGGCAGGCGCCGAGGTTGTGCGGGTCGGTGATGCCGTCGAGCACCAGCAGCAGCGGGTCGCCTTCCACCGCGTCGAGCGTGTCGTCCAGAGAATGGCTCATTGCCACCGGCGTGACGCGCGCCACCACGCCCTGGTGACGGTGCGTGCCGCACAGCTGCTTCAGGCGTTCGTCGTCGCTGTCGACGACCTTCGCACCGGCCTCGCGCGCGCGCTCGACGAAGGCGCGCATGCGCTGGTCGCGCCGCGTGGTGTCGACGTGCACTTCGATCACCGACTGCGGTGCCATCTTCAGCCGCACGGTCACGGCATGGAAGCCGAACAGGACTTGTTTGCTCATGCGCGGATGGTAGCCGGGGGGGTGACACTCGAGGCCTCGGGTACGATGCGCGCCGCCTGCCACTGCCTTGCCCGGAGCCTATTCCCATGCAGATGATCTGCCTCGACCTCGAAGGCGTGCTCGTCCCCGAAATCTGGATCGCGTTCTCCCAGCGCACTGGCATCCCGGAGCTCTCGCGCACCACGCGAGACGAACCCGACTACGACAAGCTGATGCGCTTTCGCATCGGCTTGCTGAAACAGCACGGCCTGAAGCTCGCCGACATCCAGGACGTGATCGCCGGCATGGGCCCGATGGACGGCGCCAAGGACTTGCTCGACGACCTGCGCAGCCGCTACCAGGTGCTGATCCTGTCGGACACCTTCTACGAGTTTGCCCAGCCGTTGATGCGCCAGCTCGGCTGGCCGACGCTGCTGTGCCACAGGCTCGAGGTCGACGGCGAGGGCTTCGTCACCCGCCACGTGCTGCGCATGGCCGACCAGAAGCGCCACGCGGTCAATGCGCTGCGACTGCTGAACTTCCAGGTCATCGCGGCGGGCGATTCGTACAACGACACCGGCATGCTGCTGTCGGCGCACGCCGGCTTCTTCATCCACCCGCCGGAATCCATCGTCGCGCAGTTCCCGCAATTCCCGGTGACGCGCAGTTATGCCGAACTGAAGGCACAGATCGACAGCGCCGCCGCGCGGCTGCGCGGCGGCTGAAGGCTGCGCTCAGCGGCGCCCGCGCGGGCCGCAGATGTCCTTGACCAGGCAGCGGGCGTAACCCGGGTCGGTCTTGAGCAGGAACTGCACGCGGGCCGCGGATGCGTCGTCGGCGAAGTCGGCGAACACGCCGTCCACGCCCAGCTCGTAGAACATCAGGTACTCGGCTGCCGGGCTGCCGGCGTAGTCCGACACCAGGCGACGCTGCTCGCTGCGGAAGGTGTAGGCATGCACCAGCAGGCCGGCGGCATGGGCGCGCTGCACCAGGTCGGTCGGCGGCAGCAGCTTGCGGTCCGCTTCGTTGACCAGGCCGTCGCCGTTGATGTCGCTGCAGGCACCGCCCGCCAGCGTGCAGGCCGAGCTGCGGATGTAGAGCTTCCACGGCCCGATGCCGTCGGCATAGGTCGCCACCTCGGCCAGGCCGGCCGGCGTCAGCAGGTCGCTGAACAGGCCGGCGCGGCCGCTGACCACCCAGTCGTACGGCTTGTCATAAGGCTTGGCGTAGGAGATCGAGCCGTCCGGACGCACGTCGTCGGCATCGACCAGCTGGATCAGCGGCAGCGGCGTGCGCGAACGCAGGTAGCGCAGGTTGGCGGTCTCGAAGGACTGGATGAACACCGGCGCGCCCTTGCGGTTCCAGCCGGCGCGCGTCAGCACCGCCAGCAGGCGGTCTTCCAGCGCCAGACCGAGCTGCTGGTGATACGTCGGGTGCTTGGTCTCGGGATAGATGCCGATGCGCCGGCCCTTCTCGGCCGATTTGCGCTTCACGAAGTCGATGATCTCGACCAGCGTCGGGATCTGGAACTTGCCGTCGAAGGCGGTGCCACGTTCGGGCAGCGGCTGGATGGCTCGCAGCTGCCGGATCTCGGCCAGCGTGAAGTCGGAGGCGAAGAAGCCGGTCTCGGGCACGCCGTCGAGCATCACGGTGCGGCGCCGCGCGGCGAACTGCGGCAGGTCCTTGACGTTGGTGGTGTTGATCAGGTTCGGCTCGTGGCGGGCGATCAGGTGGCCGTCCTTGGTGGCCACCAGGTCGGGCTCGACATAGTCGGCGCCGAGCTCGATGCCCAGCGCGTAGGCCTCCAGCGTGTGCTCGGGCAGGTAGCCGTTGCCGCCGCCGCGGTGGCCGATGACCAGCGGGCCACGCGTCGTGGCATGGGCATCATCGTCGTTGTTGCCGTGGCCGAAGCTCAGGCCGGCAGAAGCGGCCAGCGCACAGGCCAGCAGCGCCGCACGCCAGCGGGCGGTGATCGTCATCATGGGTCTCCTCGATGGGGCCGGTGCGGTGTCGCCCGCACGTTGTCACTCTAGGGCGATGGCGTGACAGGGCCTTGACAGCAGAGCTCAGCGCCGCAGCGCCACCACGGCCATCATCGCGCCGATCAGCACCGGCTGGTGGACCATGTAGAAGCTCAGGCTCCAGCGCCCGAGAACGGCCAGCGGCGCCAGCGGCCGCGGCAGCGTTCCGCTCATCCAGTGGCGGCGCTGCGCGAGCACCCAGCGCCCGGCGGCCAGCCCCCACAGCATCACCCCCAGCCAGGGCAGGATGGGCGCGTAGTCCTCGGTGACCGGCTTGCGGGTGATCAGGCCGACCCAGTTGGTCCAGCGCGAGTCGAAGAACGGGTGCTGCACCAGATGCGGCAGCACGATCGCCACCAGCCCGAGCAGCCACAGCCCGCCGCGCAGGGGTGCGAGCAGCCGCGCCAGGATCAGCATCGCCGCGATGCCGTGCAGGATGCCGAAACTGATCCAGCTGCGCGGGAACATCGTCGCGCTGCCGATGCTGACCAGCACCGCGCAGCCGGCGATCTGCGCCCAGCGGCGCCAGAAGCGCGGCCACGCCTGGCCCTGCTCCACCGCCACCGCCTGGCCGAGCCCGGCGCAGAACAGGAACAGCGTGACGATCGCGACCCGCTGCTGCGTCCACAGCGGGTCGGTGTAGAAGTTCTGCCGGATGAACCCGAAATAGTTCAGGTCGAAGCAAAAGTGAAAGAGGGCCATCCAGACGATGGCCACTCCACGCAGCGCGTCGAGCCGATCGAAGCGTTCACCGGATGCCACAGTGCCTGGAAGAGTGTCGACTTTCCGACGATAGCGCATGCTCACGCACGTGGCGCGGCAGGTATGCTGTACGGCTGATGAGCTCGGAACCGTCCACCGACATTGCCGTCCGGCGTGAGTTGCTCGAACTCGCTCTCCAGAACGCCGGCCGCAGCGTGCCGGCGCTGATGCTGGTCGTTGCGATCATCGTCTGGTTCGGCATCCACGCGCAGCAGGTCGCGGCGGCGATTGCCTGCGCCTCGCTCGGCGTCTTCACCTCGGTCTGG
>NZ_CALRZC010000386.1:0-4274 GCF_943372545.1 Variovorax sp. YR752
TCATCCATCGTCGCCGCGGTCTGCTGCAGCGCGCTGGCCTGGTGCTCGGTGCGGCTGGACAGGTCCTGGTTGCCCTGGGCGATCTGCGCGCTCGAGATGGCCACGTTCTCCGAGCCCTGGCGCACCGAGGACACGGCCTGCGCGAGGCCGCGCTGCATGGTCGCCAGCCGCGCCATCAGGCTGTCGGTGTCGCCCGGCTTGACCTGGATCGTCGTGCTGAGGTCACCCTCGGCCACGGCACGCGCGACCTCGGCGGCCACCCGCGGCTCGCCGCCGAGCTGGGCGATCAGCCGCCGCGTGATCATCCACGACAGCACGATGCCGATCAGCAGCGTGCTCCCCAGCAGCGCGGCGACCAGCGCGCGCACATTCTCGTAGACGCTGTCGACATGCTCGGCCGCCTGCTGCGCGCCCTCGAAGTTGAACTTGTTCAGCGCATCCAGCGCCGAGACCGTCTCGTCGAAGGACATGCTGCCCAGGCCGTCGCTGATGTCGGCCGCATCCTGCTGCTTCTTGTCGCGGCCCAGCGCCACGACCTTCTTCTGCGCGTCCTCGTACGCCTTCCAGCCCTTGGTCAGCTTGGCGAAGCTCTCGCGCTCGACGTCGCTGCTCAGCAGCGGATCGTAGGCCGCCAGCGCCGCCGCGGCTGCCTTGGCCGTGGCGCCCAGCTTCTCCTCGTACTCGGCGTGGTAGCTGCGGTCGGTCGCGCGGCTGTGCTTGATCTCGAAGTCGCGCGACTCGACCAGCGCCGTACGCATCGCGGCGAGGTGGCCCACGCCCTGCAGCCACTTGTCGTTCAGCGCCACGGCCTGTGTGTCGACACGGTGCAGGCCGACGATCGCAGTGGTGCCCATCGCGGCGGCCAGCGCGAGCACGGCGAAGAAGGCCACGAAGAGCTGCTGGCCCACGCGCATGCGCGCAATGGCCGAACCCAGGCGGGAATGGATCTTCATGTTCTTGTCCCAGGAAGAGGTGTCAGGCGGAGCCAGTGCCGTCCGCGACGAATCACTTCTTGTGGCCGATGTAGCTCGCGCCGATGATCTTGCCGCCGCCGTCCTTGATCGGGTTGTAGCAGGCGTCGAAAGCCGTGCCGAGCACGTCGATCGGGCCGCAGTACTGCTGGCCCTTGGACACCGCCTCGTAGGCCGCGTTGCGCGCCAGTTGCGTGCCGACGCCGCGCTTGCCTTCGGGCGTGAGCACGTTGGTGCTGACGCGAACGAACTCGTCGCCCTGCTTGACGAACACCGTCGCGGTGGCGCTGTGTGCCTTGCGCACCGCGTCGACCACGTCGTAGTTGTTGTTGATCTTGCGCTCGCCGAAGTACAGCGCCGGCACGTCCTTGTCGGCCACCTTGTCGGTGCCGTCGAGCTTGGGCGCGCCGATCTTGGCCAGGCGCGCGTCGAGGTCAGCGATGGTCGCCTTCGGGTCGTAGGCGTGGGCGCCGGTGACGGCACCGATGGCGAGGACGGCGGCGGTGACGACGTGATGGAACTGCATGATGGATTCCTTGCGAAGGCGTTGATGACGACCAGAACGCGGCTTATCCGCGCCTGCCTCAGACGGCTATCGGCATTCTCCGAAGCGGCTTGAGGAATGTCAGGGCGAACAGCGGCGCAATGTGGTGCCTGTTCCGGGCCGGCCGGAGCCCGCCGATAGAATCCGGGCCCTCATGAGCCGCCTCGCCGACCGACTTGCCGTCCTGCCGCAGTACCTGCTGCCCAAGCAGGCGCTGACCGCCTTCGCCGGCGCCGTGGCCTCGCACCCTGCCGGCGAACTGACCACGGCGGCGATCCGCCGCTTCGTGGCGCGCTACGGGGTGAACATGGACGAGGCGGCCGACCCGGACATCGCGCACTACCCGACCTTCAATGACTTTTTCACGCGCGCGCTCAAACCTGGGGCGCGGCCGCTCGCCGATGCACCCTGGCTGTGCCCGGTCGACGGCGCCATCAGCCAGTTCGGCGCGATAGACCGTGACCGGATCTTCCAGGCCAAGGGCCACGACTACACGACCACCACGCTGGTTGGCGGCGATGCCGCGCTGGCCGCGCGCTTCGAGGGCGGCAGCTTCGCCACGCTGTACCTGAGCCCGCGCGACTACCACCGCATCCACATGCCCTGCGAGGGCCGCCTCGAACGCATGATCCACGTGCCCGGTGCGCTGTTCTCGGTCAACCCGACCACGGCGCGCGGCGTACCCGGCCTGTTCGCGCGCAACGAGCGCGTGGTCTGCGTGTTCGCATCGAAGCACGGGCCCTTCGTGCTGACGCTGGTCGGCGCGACCATCGTCGGCAGCATGGCCACCGTGTGGCACGGTGTCGTCAACCCGCCGCGCCCCGGCACGCTGCGCGAATGGAGTTACCCCGAGCGTGGCCAGGGCGAGGTGACGCTCGCGCGTGGCGCCGAGATGGGCCGCTTCCTGCTCGGCTCGACGGTGGTGCTGCTGTTCCCGAAGGACACGCTGCGCTTCAACCCCGAGTGGTCGCCCGGCCGGGCGCTCCGCCTGGGCGAGGCCAAGGGGCTGGCCGCGGCCTGAGCGCACAGCCTCGGCGCGGCTCAAGAAGGGCCGTCGGCTGCCGATAAGGACGAACCTCTCCTCGTCGCGGCCTGCCGCGACGTCCTTCCGCATGCCGCCGCCCTCCCGACTCGATCTCCCCGACCTGAGGTCCGGCATCGCCGGCCTCTACGGCGGTCTCGATCGCGAGTCGGTCCAGATGCGCGGCGCCCAGCTGACCGCCGTCCTGCGGCTCACGCCGTACGCGATGGCCGCCAACGTCGGCAGCAGCCTGATGGCGCTGTGGGCCTTCCGCGAGGCATTGCCGCGTGGCCTGCTGCTGTGGTTCGCCGCCTTGCTGGCACTGGCCGTCGCGGCCACCACCAATTGGTATCGCAATCGCCACCGCGTCCTGGACGGCGCCTCGCCGCGAGCCATGCATCGCGCCACGCGTCACGCCGCCCTGCTGGCCGCCACGTGGGCGGTGATGCCGCTGATCTGGTTCCCGGACGCCGCGCCGACGCAGCAGACGCTGATCGCCGCGCTGCTGACCGGCATGCTCGGCGCCGGCACTTTCATGCTCAGCCCGCTGCCGTATGCGGCGATCGCCTATGCGGCGATCTACACCGTCGCCGGCCTGGGAGCGCTCGCGCGCACCGGCGAACTGGCCTTTGGCCCGGTGGCGGTGCTGCTGTGCCTGTACTCGCCGATGGTGGTGATCGGTTCGCTGTCGGGCTGGCGCAAGTCCACCGCGCTGCTGCGCTCGCAGAACGCGGCGCTGCGCCAGGAACGCATGATCGCGGTGCTGCTGCAGGACTTCGAGCAGCACGCCGACGAGGCGCTGTGGGAGACCGGCGCCGGCGGCCACCTCAACCACCTCTCGCCGCGCCTGGCTGCGCTGCTCGGCGTGACCGAGGAAGACGTCCGCTCGCGCAGCCTGGCCGTGCTGCTCGAGCGCCGCGCCGTTGCCGGACTCGAGGAACTGCAGCGGGCGCTCGACGCCGGCCACCCGTTCCGCGAACAGCGCCTGGCGGTGCGCCACGGCGAAGGCGTGCGTCACCTCGCCTTCAACGGCAAGCGGCTGCTCGACGAGGAGGGCCGCACGCTCGGCTGGCGCGGCGTGATCGCCGACATCAGCGACAAGGTGGCCAGCGAGCAGCAGCTGCGCCAGCTCGCCCACACCGACTCGCTGACCGGCCTTGCCAATCGCTTCATGCTGCGCGACGCGCTGGCCAGCGCGCTGCGTCAGTCCCAGCCGGGCGCCTTGCTGATGGTCGACCTCGACCACTTCAAGATCGTCAACGACAGCCTTGGCCACAGCGCCGGCGACGAGCTGCTCAAGTGCGTGTCGCAGCGGCTACGCGACAGCCTGCGTGCCGGCGACATGGTGGCGCGCCTGGGCGGCGACGAGTTCGCCGTGCTGATGACGCACTCCGGTGACGCCGCCGAGGCTTCGATCCTCGCGCAGCGCCTGATCGACGCACTGCAGGACCCGATCGACGTGCAGGGCCGGCACCTGCGTGTCGGCGCCAGCGTCGGCGTGGCCTTGTATGGCCCGGGCGAGGTCGGCGTCGACGACCTGCTGGTGCAGGCCGACACCGCGCTGTACGCCGCCAAGGAGGACGGCCGGGGCCGCCACGCGATGTACTCGCCGCAGATGGGCGAACACAGCCGCCGCCGCGTCGCCGTCGAGGAAGGCTTGCGCCACGCGCTGCTGCACGAGCAGCTGGCCCTGCACTGGCAGCCCAAGGTCGACAGTGCGCACTGGACGATCGTCGGC
>NZ_CALRZC010000387.1:0-4273 GCF_943372545.1 Variovorax sp. YR752
TTGCCGTGGCACGCCGCAGTGCGGCCGGCCAGCCTGCCGAGGCCGAGATCTGGCTTGGCGATTCGCTGGGCGAGATGGCCCTGTACTACGGCCTGGCCGATGTGGCTTTGCTGGGTGGCAGCTTCGAGCCGCTGGGCGGACAGAACCTCATCGAGCCGGCGGCCTGCGGCTGCCCGGTGGTGATGGGGCCGTCGACCTTCAATTTCGCCGAGGCGGCGCAGCTGTCGCTCGCGGCGGGTGCGTCATTACGCGTCGAGGGCATGGAGCAGGCCGTGACGGCCGCGCTCAAGCTGGTCGAGAACCCGGAGCGTCGCGCCGTGATGGCGCAGGCCGCGCTGGCGTTTTCGTCGTCGAACCGCGGGGCGGCCGAGCGCACGGCGACGGCGGTGCTGGCGATTGCGCAGGCGGCAGAGCCGGTGACGACGCCGGTGGCCGGTGACAACAACGTGCCACCGCCCGAAGCGGCGCGGGCCGAGCCCACGCTGGACTGACTTGGTGTTGGCTCCTTCCCCTTCCGGGGGAAGGCTGGGATGGGGGCGAGCGCCCAACGAGCGCTGCAATGGGTTCGAGGCCGTCGTGCCCCCACCCCGACCCTCCCCAGCGGGGGAGGGAGAAAAACCAATCAGCGCACCGGCGGATTCAGGATCACCGGCGGCGGCGGTGCCGATGGCATCGTCGGCGCGGGCGGGTTGAACGGCTGCACCGGCACCGGCGGCACCACCGGAATGGCCGGCGGCGTCACGGGCACCACGGGCGCCCCCGTCGTCGCGGCAGGCACTGCGGGCGTGCTGCCGTTGCGCGCCAGCGTCGCGTTGATCGCGTTCATGTCATCGGTCGTCAGCGTGCCGTTGGCCTGGCGCAGCTTCAGGTTGCCCAGCAGCACGTTGTAGCGCGCCTGCGCGAGGTCGCGCTTGGTCTGGAACAGCTGGCTCTGCGAGTTGAGCACGTCGATGTTGATGCGCACGCCCACCTGGTAGCCCAGCTTGTTGGCGTCGAGCGCGCTCTGGCTGGAGGCTTCGGCGGCTTCGAGCGCCTTCACCTGGCCCGCACCCGACACCAGCCCGAGGTAGGCCGCGCGCGTGGCCTGCGCCACGCTGCGGCGCGTGCCGTCGAGCACGCTGCGCGACTGGTCTTCGAGGGCCAGCGTTTCCTTGATGCGGTTCTCGGTGGCAAAGCCCGCGAACAGCGGCAGGTTGAAGGTGACGCCGACCGTGGCGGCGTTGACGCGCGTGCCCACGGTGCTGGTGCTGGTACCGGTCGGATTGCGCGTGACGTTGTAGCCCAGGTTTGCATCGAGCGTGGGCTTGTGGCCGGCCTGCGCCTTCTGCACCTCGAGCCCGGCCACATCGAGACCGAGGCGTGCCTGCTGGATCGCCGGATGCACTTCGTCGGCCTGCGCGACCCAGGCGTTGATGTCGGCGGGTTGCGCCGTCGGCAGCACGACGGGCACAGCCAGCGGCACGGGCACGCTGCCGGGGCGGCCGACGAGCTGGTCGAGCACGATCTTCTTGACCTGCAGGTCGTTCTCGGCGGCGATCTCTTGCGCGATCACCAGGTCGTAGCGGGCCTGGGCTTCGCGCGAGTCGGTGATGGTGGAGGTGCCGACCTCGAAGTTGCGCTTGGCCGACGCAAGCTGCTCGGCCACGGCGACTTTTTGCGCGCGCACCAGGGCCAGACTGTCCTGGCTGGCGAGCACGTCGAAGTACGCCTGGCTCACGCGCATGATCAGGTCCTGCTCGGCGGTGGTGAGCACCGCCCGCGCAATCTCCGTCTGGCGCTTGCCCTGCTCGTAGGTGGCCCAGTTGGCGGGGCGGTACAGCGGCTGCGTGGCGTTGATGCCGACGTTCTGCGTGTTGAAGTCGCGCGAGGCGCTGGCGCCGCGGCTGGTGCCCGTGAGGGTGTCGATGTCCAGGTTGCTGCGGTTCACGCCGGCCGTGAGCCCGACGGCCGGCAGGATGCCGGCCTTGGCCTGCGCCGCACGCGCCAGGTTGGCCTCGTACTGGGCTCGTGCACCCTGGTAGGTGGCGTCGAAGCCGCGCGCGGAATCGTAGAGTTCGTTCAGTGTCTGGCCCTGGGCCGGCAGGGCGAGCAGGCCTGCAATGACGCTTGCGAGGGCTGCGGAAAGTGGCAGAAGCCGGGGCCTGGGAGGCATTGAACGTCCTTGGGAGCGAAAGAATCAGTAGCGCGGCACGCTCGGGTCGTGCTGCGCGGACCAGGCGTCGATGCCCCCCGCCACGTTGGCGAGCGAGTCAAAGCCGTTCTGGTGCAGAAAAGCGGCCACGCGCTGGCTGCGGGCGCCGTGGTGGCACAGGCAGGCGATGCGGGGCGCGGGCTGTCCGTCGCCGGCGGCGAGCTCGGCCAGTCGGCCGGGGATCTCGTTCATCGGGATCGCGACCAGCGTGAAACCCTGCGGCGCGACGCTCGCCGTCTGCAGCTCCCAGGGCTCGCGCACGTCGAGCAGCACGGGAGCGGCGTCGGCGTCCTGTGCGAACCAGGCGGCCAGGTCGGCGGGGCGGACTTGATCGATCATTCGGTGGGCCGCTCGATCAGAACGCGAAGCGCGAGGGCTCGGGGAAGTTCAGCAGGCGCGGTGCCACGGTGTCCCAGGGCTGGATCGTGTCCCACTTGCTTTCGCTGGTGCGGGTCACGAAATGGGCGCGCATCATGGGCTCCTCGCCGACGATGGCCGAGAGGCGGCCGCCGACCTTGAGCGAACCGAGCAGGTTCTGCGGAATGCGCGCGACCGAGCCGCTGAGCACGATCACGTCGAAGCTCGGGCCGCTGGCCAGCGGCACGGCGCCGTCGGCGTGGCGCACTTCAACGTTCGTCACGCCGTTCTGGCGCAGCGTGTCGGCGGCGCGGGCGGCCAGCACGGGGTTGATTTCGAGCGACAGCACCTGGGCCGCGCGGGCGCCGAGCAGGGCGGCCATGAAGCCGGAGCCGGTGCCGATCTCGAGCACCGATTCGTGCTTTTGGATGTGCAGGTCCTGCAGGGTGCGGGCTTCGACCTTGGGCGACAGCATGAATTCGCCGGGCACCGAGCCGTCGAGCAGCGGCAGCTCCATGTCGAAGAAGGACAGCGTGCGGTGTGCGTCGGGCACGTAGTCTTCGCGGTGAATCTCGGCCAGCAGCTCGAGGATGTCCGACTCCAGCACGTCCCAGGGACGGATCTGTTGTTCGATCATGTTGAAGCGCAAGCGCTCGAGGGTGGGCGTGGGGTTCATGGCGTGGCTTTCCTTGAAGGCTCTGGACGGGACAAACCTTCAATTTTAGGTCGCACCGATGACGCCACCGCGCCAGTCGACCATCCGGCGGCCGTCATGCGGGGCTCCCGGGGCGCACGCAGAGCCCGTGAAGCACGGTTTCGCACTGGGTGGCGATGAATTTTTCGGGGTCGAGCGCGCTCACGCCGTCGACGCAGACCATGGCCGAATGCTTCCAGAGCATGAGGAACACCATGGGCGCGACCACCGAATAGATGGCGTGGTCGATGTCCATCTGCACGAACTCGCCGCGGTCGATGCCGCGCTGCAGGATGCGGCGCAGCAGTTCGTGGCCGGGGCGCACCACCTGCTCGCGGTAGAACTCCGCCAGCTCGGGAAAATTGCCGCCTTCGCTCATCATCAGCTTGGTCAGGCCCGAGGCCTTGGTCAGCCCGACGCGCTCCCACCAGACGTTCATGCAGTAGCGCAGCATCTCGGCCGTCGTGCCCTCGAAGGCCTCGAATTCGGCGTTCCACTCCGTGAAACGGCCGCCGAGGTTTTCGACCACCACGGCCTTGAACAGCTCTTCCTTGCTCGGAAAGTACAGAAAGAGGGTGCCCTTGGACACGCCGGCCCGGACCGCCACTTCTTCCGAGCGCGTGGCGGCAAAGCCCTTTTCGACGAACAGGTCGAGCGCCGCCGCCAGCAGTTCGCCCGGGCGCGCCTCTTTGCGCCGCGCGCGCTTGGAAGAAGGCAGCGGACAGAACTTGTCGACGAGGGAACGGGGGGAGGGCATGGTGTTAATGACTGACGGGTTAGTAATGTAGTGACCGGCATCCGGCCCGTCAAGCCGCGACAATACCGGTCCCCCGCTTTTTCCAACCCCACCCGGAGCCGCGCCATGTCTTCTTCACCGTCGCCCACCGAAACCATCGTGCTCGGCGGAGGCTGCTTCTGGTGCACCGAGGCGGTGTTCGACCGGGTGCAGGGCGTGCTCGACGTCGAATCGGGCTATTGCAACGGCCAAACCGTGAATCCGACCTACGAACAGATCTGCACCGGCCGCACCG
>NZ_CALRZC010000388.1:0-4270 GCF_943372545.1 Variovorax sp. YR752
CCCTCCTCGCGCGTCGGCTCGGGCACCTGCGCGCCACGGTTGGGGCGCAGGCGCACCACGCCGTCCTGCGCGAGCCGGTGCAGCGCCTGGCGCACCAGCGTGCGCGAGACGTCGAAGGCCTGCGCCAGCTCCTCCTCGCGAAGCCGCGCGCCGGGGGCGAGGCGGTGGTCGATCACCGCCGCATAGATGGCCTCGTAGACCCGGTCGGCCGCCATGGCCGGCGGCGGCGCCGCCGGGACGCGCCGGGTGGCCACGACCTCAGGCGCGGCGCCGGCTGCGCCGCCCCAGCCAGGCAGCGGCGGCCAGCGCCAGCGCGATCACCAGCAGCGAGACCAGCGTCGTCACCGTGCCCAGCGCGTAGATCGCCGGCGTGGTGACGGTGGTCGTCAGGCCCTGCAGTTCGAGCGGCAGGGTGTTGAGGTCGCCGATCGCCTGCGAGGAGCGGGCGATCTCGTCCCAGCTCAGCGTGAAGCCGAACATGCCGATGCCGACCACCGACGGGCCGATCAGCGGCAGCACCACGTGCGCGAAGGTCTGCCACGGCGTCGCGCCCTGGTCGCGTGCGGCTTCCTCGTAGGCCGGGTTGAAGCGGTTGAACACGGCGAACATGATCAGCAGGCCGAAGGGCAATGTCCAGGTCAGGTGTGCGCCCAGGCCGGAGCTGAACATGCCCAGCGAGGTCGTGAAGGTCTCCAGCAGGCCGGTGGCGCCGGCGGCCTCGAGCAGCCACTTGATCGCGCCGTCGAGCAGGCGGAACTGCAGCCCGATGCCCAGCGAGACGATGATCGACGGCATGATCAGGCTGGCCACCGTCACGTAGAACAGCAGGTTGCCGCCGGCGAGCTTCTTGCGGAAGGCCAGGCCGGCGAGCAGCGACAGCAGCACCGTCAGCCCCATCACCACGGTGCCGAGCAGCAGCGAGCGGCGCAAGGCCGCGCCGATGTCGACCACGCCCAGGCCTTCCCACAGCTCGCGGTACCAGTGCAGCGACCAGCCACGCATCGGGAAGGTCAGCCCGCCCTCCGGCCCCTGGAAGCTGAGCACGAAGATCGTGATCACCGGGCCGTAGAGGAACAGCACGAACAGGCCGAACACGAAGGCCAGCGGCCAGAAGCCCTTCTGCCGTCCTTCGCGGGCCATGCTCACAACTCCTTGCGCAAGTCGACCATGCGTGTGAGCGCCACGATGATCATCAGCACCACCGCCAGCAGCACCACCGCGTTGGCGGCGGCGAGCGGGAACTGCAGGTAGCTGGTCTGCACCTGGATCACCTTGCCGACCGAGGCGATCTGCTGGCCGCCCATCACGCCGACGGTGACGAAGTCGCCCATCACGATGGTGATGACGAAGATCGAGCCGATCACGATGCCGGTGCGCGACAGCGGCACGATCACGTTCCACAGCGTCTGCCAGGCGTTGGCGCCGGCGTCCTCGGCGGCCTCGAGCAGCGAGCGGTCGATGCGCATCATCGAGTTGAAGATCGGCACCAGCATGAACATGGTGTACAGGTGCACGAAGGCCAGCACCACCGAGAACTCGGAGAACAGCAGCCACTCGACCGGCTGCTCGACGACGCCCAGCCCCATCAGCCCCTGGTTGACCAGCCCGTTGCGGCCGAGCAGCGGCACCCACGAGATCATGCGGATGACGTTGCTGGTCCAGAACGGGATGGTGCAGATCACGAACAGCACCGTCTGCATGCCAGCGCTGCGCACGTGGAAGGCGAGGAAGTAGGCGATCGTGAAGCCCAGCAGCAGCGACACCGCCCAGGTGAGCAGCGAGAAGCGCAGCGTCGACCAGTAGGTTTTCAGCGTCACGCAGGGCTCGGCCAGGTTGGCGCAGCCCTCGAAGATCGAGACGTAGTTCTGCCCGGTGAAGCCGGGAATCAGTTCGTAGTCGCTGGTCGGCCAGAAGCTCACCGCGCCGATCAGCAGCAGCGGCGCGATGAAGAACAAGGCGAACACCGCCGCGAAGGGCAGTGCCTGCAGCCAGGCCGGCGTGCCAGCCTTGAGCGAAGACGCCTTCAACCCACCGCTCCGCAGCGGAGCCCGGCAAGCGCAGCGAAGCCGCCCTCAAGCGGCCGCCGCGGATCCGGCTTCGCCGGTCCGCTGGCGGCGCCCCCCTGGGGGGGAGCGCCGCAGGCGCTACGGGGGGGGGCCATCACGCGGCGACGAATTCGTTCCACTTCTGGACCATGGAGGTGTTCTCGTCCATCAGCGCGGTCCAGCAGGCGCTGCCGCCCATGCGCTGCTCGTACGAGCCACCGTCGCGGGTGCTGCCGGCCTTGGCCAGCAGGTCGCCGTTCGGCGACTTGATGTCCTGCGTCGCCGGCTTGCCTTCCATCCAGTAGGCCCACTCGTAGGCTTCCATCTTGGCCTTGGCGGTCTCCAGCACGGCGCTGTAGTAGCCCTGGCGATTGAGGTAGGCGCCGGCCCAGCCGTCGAGGAACCAGTTGATGAACTCGTAGGCGCCGTCGAGCTTCTTGCCCGACAGCGTGGCCGGCAGGCCGAAGCCGGCCGCCCAGGCGCGATAGCCTTCCTTCAGCGGCTGGAACACGCAGGGGATGCCCTTGGTGCGCACCGCAGTGACCGCCGGCGACCACATCGACTGGATCACCACCTCGCCCGAGGCCATCAGGTTGACGCTCTCGTTGAAGTCCTTCCACAGGCTGCGGAACTGGCCGGCCTTCTTCGCCTCGATCAGCGTCTTGATCGTCAGGTCGATTTCCTTCCTGGTCATGTTGCCCTTGTCGGGGTACTTGTAGATCCCCTTGGCCTCGACCACCATCGCCGCGTCCATGATGCCGATCGACGGGATGTTCAGGATCGCCGCCTTGCCCTTGAACTCCGGGTTCAGCAGTTCGGCCCAGCTGTCGATCGGGCGCTTGATCAGGTCGGGGCGGATGCCCAGCGTGTCGGCGTTGTAGACGGTCGGGATCAGCGACATGAACTGCGTCGGCGACTTGGCGAACACCTTGCTCTTCTCGCCCTCGAGGTAGATCACCTTCTTCGGCGCAGTGCCCTGGTCGCCGACCGCCTTGCCGCCGACCATGCCGGTGGTGAACAGCGTGGTGATCTTGTCGGCGTTCTTGATCTTCTTGACGTCGATGCCCTTGAGGTTGCCGGTCGGCACGATCTTCTTCAGCGAGAAGTACTCGGTGTCGATCAGGTCGAAGCTGTTCGGCGAGGTCACCGCGCGCTTGGTCACCTCGTCGGTGTTGACGGCGACGTACTGGATGGTGATGCCGGTGTCGGCCTTGAACTTCTCGGCGATCGCCTTGTCCTGGTTCACCGCGGTGCCCAGGTAGCGCAGCGTGATCTTCTCCTGCGCGTGCACGGCGGGGAACATGCCCGTGGCCAGGATGCCGGCGGTGCCCTTGAGCAGGCTGCGGCGGGTGTTGTCGGTCATGTGCTTCTCCTCGGGTGGGTTCGGGTCGGGTGAACGGAAGGGGTGCATGCGGCGCTCAGGCCGCAAGCGCATGGACAGCGGCGGGTTCCCAGTGGGCGCAGGCGCTGTCGCCGCTGGCCCAGGGCGCGGCGTCGAACTCGGCCTCGGGCATCTGCACGTTGAATTCGGCGACACGCTCGGCGGCCAGCGTCAGCAGCACGTAGCTGCCCTGGTACTCGACGGCGCGCACGGTGGCGGCCATCGCATGCTCACCCTCGGGCAGCGGGGCGCGCGACAGCTTCGTGCGGTCGCAGCGCACCGCCATCAGGCCGGCCGGCGACGGAATCACGTTGTGCCCGCCGATGAAGCGGGCGACGAACTCGCTGCGCGGCGCGTTGAAGAGAGCGTGCGGCGAGGCGTCCTGCTCGATGCGGCCGTTGTTCATCACCACGACCTGGTCGGCCAGCGCCATCGCCTCCTCCTGCGAGTGGGTGACGTGCACGAAGGTCATCGCCAGCGCCTTCTGCCAGGCCTTCAGCTCGGCGCGCATCTTGATGCGCAGGAAGGGGTCGAGCGCGGACAGCGGCTCGTCGAGCAGCAGCACTTTGGGCTCGGTGATCAGCGCGCGCGCCAGCGCCACACGCTGCTGCTGGCCGCCGGACAGCTCGGCCGGCTTGCGGTGCGCCAGGTGGCCGAGCGAGACGCGCTCCAGCAGTTCAGCCGCCTTCTTCTGCCGCACCGCCTTGTCGACGCCCTTCATCTTCAGGCTGAAGGCGACGTTGTCGAGTGCCGAGAGGTGCGGGAACAGCGCGTAGCTCTGGAACATCATCGCCGTGCCGCGGCCCGCGGCCGGCAGGTTGGTGATGTTGCGCCCGCCGAGCAC
>NZ_CALRZC010000389.1:0-4247 GCF_943372545.1 Variovorax sp. YR752
CAGCGCAGCCACGGCGTCGCCCTTGCGCAGGCCGCGCAGCAGGTCGAGCGCCATGATGTTGCCGGCGCCTTCCCAGATGGAGTTGAGCGGCATCTCGCGGTAGATGCGCGCCATGACGCCCTCGCCGCCCTCTTCCACGTAGCCGTTGCCGCCCAGGCACTCCATGGCCTCCTGCGCGAAATGGCTGCCGCGTTTGCAGATCCAGAACTTGGCGACCGGCGTGAGCAGGCGCGCCATCAAGTTCTCGTGCGCGTCGGATTGCCGGTCGAAGGCCCGCGCGAGGCGGATGGCCAGTGCGGTGGCGGCTTCGCTTTCGAGCGCGAGGTCGGCCAGCACGTTCTTCATGAGCGGCTGCTCGATCAGCGGCTTGCCGAAGGCGTGGCGCTGCGCCGTGTGGTTCAGCGCGATGCCCAGCGCCTGGCGCATGAGGCCGCTGGTGCCGAGCGAGCAGTCGAGCCGCGTCATCGTGCCCATCTCGAGGATCTGCGGAATGCCGCGCCCTTCTTCGCCCACGAGCCAGGCGCTGGCACCGTGGAACTCGACCTCGGAGCTGGCGTTGGCCTTGTTGCCGAGCTTGTCCTTCAGGCGCTGGATATGAATGCCGTTGCGCGAACCATCGGGCAACACGCGCGGCAGGAAGAAGCACGACAGCCCGGCCGGCGCCTGCGCAAGGATCAGGAAGGCGTCGCACATGGGCGCCGAGAAGAACCACTTGTGGCCGGTGATGGCGTAGCGCTCGCCCCAGGCGTCGCTGCCCTCTCGAACGGCCTGCGTGGTGTTCGCCCGCACGTCGGAGCCGCCCTGCTTCTCGGTCATGCCCATGCCCATGGTCACGCCGGGCTTGTCGTGCAGCGGCTTGAGCGCGGGGTCGTACCAGAGGCTGGCGAGCTTCGGGCCCCACTCGGCATGCACGCCCGCGTTGCCGCGCAAGGCGGGCGTGACGGCGTAGGTCATCGAGACCGGACACAGCACCGACGGCTCCAGCTCGGTGAAGAGCATGAAGCCTGCCGCGCGCAGCACGTGCGGCGAGGCGGACGTGCCCGTCCACGGCGTGCCATGCAGGCCCGCGCCCACGGCCGTCTGCATCAGCGCGTGGTAGCTCGGATGGAACTCCACCTCGTCGATGCGCCGGCCGAAGCGGTCGTGCGTGTGCAGCTGCGGTGTGTGGATGTTGGCCAGCCGCGCATGCGTCTGCATGGCGGCCGAGCCGAGGGTGGCGCCCAGCTCCTGCAGCGGCGTGGTCTGCAGCGCGGGCGCGTTGAACGTCAGCGCATCGCGCAGGGGGCGGTTGGTGTCGAAGAGGTTGTAGCCGACCAGCGGTGTGGGCTGGTTGAAGACCTCGTGTGTCGTGTCCATGACCGGCCTCCTTGCCGTGCGTTTCAAAGCATCAAATGAGCTTCACCAGTTGCTTGCCGAAATTCTTGCCCTTGAGCAAACCCAGGAAGGCCTCAGGGGCAGCTTCGATGCCCTGCGCCACCGACTCGCGCGGCTTGAGCTTGCCCGTGCCCACCAGCGTGCCGAGTTCGGTCAGCGCCTCGGGCCACACTTCCATGTGCTCGCTGACGATGAAGCCCTCGATCTTCAGGCGGTTGATGAGGATCAGCGCGGGGTTCGCGAGTGGCAGCGGCGCACCGTCGTAGCCCGCGATCATTCCGCACAGCGCCACGCGCGCAAACGCGTTGGTGCGCAGCAGCACGGCGTCGAAGATGTAGCCGCCGACGTTCTCGAAGTAGCCGTCGATGCCGTTCGGGCAGGCTTCCTTGAGCGCGGCGCTCATGGTCTTCACGTCGGGGTGCTGGCGATAGTCGATGCAGGCGTCGAAGCCGAGTTCGTCGGTCACGTACTTGCACTTGTCCGGGCCGCCCGCGATGCCGACCACGCGGCAGCCGCGTGCCTTGGCCAGCGCACCGAAGGCACTGCCCACGGCGCCGCTGGCAGCGGTGATGACCACGGTTTCACCGGCCTTGGGCGCGATGATCTTCACGAGGCCGTACCAGGCCGTCACGCCGGGCATGCCGACCGCGCCGAGGTAGTGCGACAGCGGCACGTGCGTGGTGTCGACCTTCTTCAGCGCGCCGGGCTGCGAGCCATCGACCACGCTGTATTCCTGCCAGCCGCCGAAGCCGACGACCTTGTCGCCCACGGCGTACTTGGGGTGCTTGCTCTCGACCACTTCGCCGACCGTGCCGCCCTGGAACACCTGACCCACGGGTTGCGGCTGCGCGTAGCTCTTCGAGTCGTTCATGCGCCCGCGCATGTACGGATCGAGGCTCATGTAGTGGTGGCGCACCAGCACCTGGTTGTCCTGCAGCGCAGGCGTCTCGCTCGTCACGAGCTTGAAGTTGCTGGCAACGGCTTCGCCCTCGGGGCGGTTGTCGAGGTGGATCTGCTTGTTGGTGGGCATGAAGGTGTCTCCGGAAAGGGAATGGGGTGTCAGTCGGTCGATGGCGGACGCATCGCGTTCGCGCTCGCGGGGCCGGTCGGCAGCCGGCGCTTCACATACTTGAAGGTGCCGGTGGCATGGGCGCACACGCGCTCCTGCTCGTCGTAGATCTTGGCTTCGGTGAAGGCCAGCGTCGCGGTGCGATGCAGCAGCGTGCCGCGCGCATGCAGCGGGCCGACCGAAGGCTGCATGAAGCTGGTCTTCATCTCGATGGTGACCACGCCGGTCTCAGGCGTCACGCTGCGCGCGGCCGCCGCCATGGCGATGTCGAGCAGCGTCATGCAGGCGCCGCCGTGCGTCACGTCGAAGGTGTTCAGGTGCTCGGGCTTGGCCGTGTACAGGATCTCCGATTCACCGCCCTCGAACTTCGTGAGTTCGAAACCGAGGTGGCGCGCGAACGGAATCTGGGTCGTGTACGAGCGGATGTTGATGTCGCTGGACGTTTCAGGCGAATCGGACATGTCAGGCCGCACCCAAGACCACGCTCACGCCGCCATCGACGGCCACCCACTGGCCGGTGATGTGCTTGCCGGCATCGCTTGCGTACAGCAGCGTCAGGCCCTTCAGGTCTTCGTCGTCGCCCAGGCGGCCCAGCGGCGCCGAAGCGGCCATGTGCTCTTCGCCCAGCGACTTGATCAGGCCGGCCGCCATCTTCGTCATGAAGAAGCCCGGGCAGATCGCGTTGACGTTGATGTTGTACTTGCCCCATTCGGCGGCCAGCGTCTTGGTGAAGCCGATCACCGCGGTCTTCGAGGTGTTGTAGGCCAGCGTCTGCATGCCGGGCGGGTTGCCGTTCAGGCCCGCGATCGAGGCGATGTTGATGATGCGACCGCGCTTCTTCGGGATCATGTAGCCGTTGGCGACGTGCTGCGCGAGGATGAAGTAGCCGCGCACGTTGAGGTTCATCACCTTGTCCCAGGCCTCGACCGGGTGGCTCTCGGCGGGCGAACCCCAGCTCGCGCCGGCGTTGTTGATGAGGATGTCGATGCCGCCCATGCGCTGCAGCGTTTCGTCGGCCAGGCGGCGGGTGTCTTCTTCCTTCGAGCAGTCGGCGGCGATCCAGCGTGCGTCGATGCCGGCAGACTGCAACTCGGCGGCAGCCTGCTCCAGGTCTTCGGCCTTGCGCGAGCTCAGCATGATCTTCGCGCCGGCTTCGCCGAGCGCATGGGCCATCTGCAGGCCCAGGCCGCGCGAGCCGCCGGTGATGAGGGCGGTCTGGCCCGTGAGGTCGAACAGTTGTTGGGTGGTGCGGACGGTCATGGGTTATCTCCGGTGTTCTTTGAAGGGGTCGATCAGATTTCGTAATCCATGCACTGGCGGGCTTCGCGGACCGCGCCGATGAAGGGCTTGAGCGCCACGTGCTGCGGATGGTCCGCATAGGCCGCGAGCGCGGCGGCGTCGGTGAATTCCGAGTTGAGGATCAGGTCGTAGGTGGCCTCGAGCCCGGGCTGGGCAATGACCACCTCGAAACGGTGCGTGCCGGGCGAGAGCTTGGCGCAGGCGTCGAGCAACGCCTTGGCCTTGAGCAGGTTGGTCGCCTTGTCGGCGCCCTCGGCGTGTTCCTTGAACTTCCACATCACGATGTGCTTGAGCATGGTCGGTCCTTGCCTTGTTTTTTACTTGAGCCGCGAACGCACGTAGATGAGCACGATGCCCACCGCGGCGACCACGCCGCCGGGCACGGCCATCGACCAGCCCAGCGCGGGCTCGGTGCGGCCCGTGGCCAGCCCCAGGATCACGAGAAACAGGCCGCCGTAGATCAATATCCAGATCCACTTCTCGAGCCGTGCATGCGGCTTGGGTG
>NZ_CALRZC010000390.1:0-4132 GCF_943372545.1 Variovorax sp. YR752
GTTCGACTCAGCGAAGTTGCAGTTGGCGGCTTGACGCAAACCATAGAACCTCATGCGGCGGCGGTCGACGCTGCGCGCCGACTCCACTGCGATGCTCGCGCCGGGGTCGTGCCGCAGAACTCACTTCGCGACCTGCGGTCGCTGCGTTCGGACAACCGCGGCAAGTCAGATCACGAAGCGCGCTCACGCGCGCCGACCCCGGCGCTGCGCTTCTCGTCGCCGCCCAAATCGCCCCCAGCGGGCAGCGCCTTCCGCAAGGTCCACCACTGGGGTTCCGCGACCGGCAGGCCACCGCTGGTTCAGCAAAGGCGCGTGCGGGCAGGCTGGAGCGCGCCTCTGAGGCGCTGAGCAGTGCAGGGCTTGCGGCAGGCGCGCGGCAGCGCGCTTCGTGAACTGACTTGCCGCCGTCTGTCTGAGCGAAGCGAACGAAGTGAGCGCAGCGAGTTGGGCGGCCTGCCGCGAGCCCGAGCAGCGCAAGGAAGTCGGCCCTGCGGGCCGACCGCCGAAGCGAAGCGCGGAAGCCTGTCCGCACGCGCCTTTGCCGCTCCGACCTCAACCCGCACAGCAGACGTCGAACTTCCGCATAGGGCCGCAAACGGCTGCTGCAGACACGCCCCTTCCTTGGTCTCGGCAAGCAGTTCCGCATGAGAAGTCTTGTGCGCGACACTTCATACCCCCGCGACTCCCGGAGCCGACACCATGCCGACCATCCCGCGTGCGTTCCTCTGCCTCGCTCTGCTGCCCGCACTCGCCGCTGCGCAGGACACCATGCCGCGCCGCAAGGCCGGCCTGTGGGAAACCTCGATGCAGATGCCCGGCCGGGCCGGTGCGACGATGACGGCGCATCACTGCATCGACGAGAAGACCGACGAGCAGGCGCAGCGCCGTGCGCTCGACCAGGGCCCCGACACGCGCTGCGAGCAGCGCAACGTCAAGCGCAGCGCCGGCAGCTACGAGGCCGAGTACAGCTGCCAGGGGCCGCGCGGCAGGACCGAGGGCAGGATGAGCCTGAAGGGCGACTTCGACAGCCGCTACACGATGGACAACCAGATGCGCTTCGACCCGCCGCGCGGCGGCATGCGCGAGGCGAAGATGTCGATGGAAGGTGTCTGGAAGGGCGCTTGCCCCGCCGACATGAAGCCCGGCGAGATGCGCATGACCGGCATGGGTGGCATGGGAAGCGGCCGGGCCAGCGGCCCCGCCGGCGGCCGGCAGATGACACCCGAGCAGGCGGCCCGGCTGCAGCAGATGATGGAGCGGATGAAGCAGCAACAGCAGGCGCCGGCGCCGACCAGGTAGACAATGCGCAGCCTGAACACTCCCGCCACGCTGCCCAGCCCATGAGCGACGCCCCGACCCCGCCCCCGCTGCCCGACCGCCTGTCCATCGACCCGCGCAGCCCGCACCATGTGGCGGCAGTGTTCGCGCACGAGGTCGGCATCCGCTTCAACGGCAGCGAACGTCAGGATGTCGAGGAGTACTGCATCAGCGAAGGCTGGGTGAGGGTGCCCGCCGGCCGCACGGTCGACCGCAAGGGCAACCCGGTGATGATCAAGCTGAAGGGCCGCGTCGAGGCGTTCTACCGCTGAGCCCGGCCGTGCCGCTCAGCGCGACGACACGATCGCCTGCCGGAAGCCGGTCAGCCAGGCCTTCAGGCGACGCTCGTTGGTCGTGCCGATGCGCACCATGATCTTCTGCCCCGACGACAGCGCTTCGAGCGTCTGATCGACGAACTCGTAGCGCACCCACGGCCGCGTCGACGGCACCTCGCCCTTCACTTCGGTCAGCCGCACCGCTGGCGGCAGCGTCGGCTCGGGCGCGGCCAGCAGGTGGTCGACCACCTCGACCAGCCGGTCATTGAAGTGGCCCCTGGGGTAGCCCAGCTCGGCGTAGGCCTGCTGGAACAGCGGGTAGAGGCGGCGGTACAGCGCCGCCGCCCGCGACGGTTCGACCGAGGCGACCAGCGCGACGAAGGGCTCGTAGCGCCTGGCGTTGTCCGGCGCGATCAGTTCGGCCTCACCGGCGACCACCCGCTGCAGGCGGCCCGGCGACGGCTGCACCGGCCACAGGCGAGGCGCGGCATGCGGCCGCGCCAGGTTGTCGATCGTGACGACAGCGCGGCGCACGAAGCCGTCGACGTTCAGGAAGGCCATCACGCCCTGCCTGCCGATCAGTTCGGCGAGCGCGGCCTGCACGACGCCGTCGGCCTGGTCGAGCGCGGGCAGCGGCTGCACCGCCGAGGCCGCGGCGAGTGGCTCGATCGGGTGTTTCGGGCCGACGTCGGCCACCGGCGCCGAAGCTGGCGGCGCTTCGGGCGCGGCGGCGGGCGCCTCGGCGTAGGGTGCCGGTGGAGCTGGCTTGGCGCGGTACAGCCACCAGAGCGTTCCACCGGCGCCGGCGATCGCGACCAGCAGCCCCGCGATCAGGGCGATGTGGCGAGTTTGCATGCGGCCTCCGCGGGTGTCTTCAACGAGGGTGGGATCACAAGACTACGCCCAGGTTCGCGCGCAGGTGTATCCAGATCCTCAGTTTTTCAGTTCGGATGCGCGTCGGCCGTCTCCGGCACGGGCCGTGCGCGCAGCGCCCACAGCACGCCGGCGACCAGCAGCACGACGCCGGCCAATGTCTCCGTCGCCGGCCACTGGCCACGCAGCACGAAGGCATAGGCCAGCGCCGACAGCGTCTCGAACACGATCAGCTGGCCGGCGACGGTCGGCGGCAGGCGCTGGCTGGCCTCGTTCCAGCACAGCGTGCCCAGCCAGGAGGCGAGCAGGCCGATGGCGAACATCAGCAACAGGAAGTCGGCCACGCGCGGGCCGAAGGGCATCACGAACGGCGAGCCCGACAGCGCGAACCAGGCCCAGGTGAACGCGTAGCCGACCAGCGCCAGCGGCAGCGTCGCCAGGCCCTGCGCGGTGGCCCAGCCGCGCGGGCTGCGCTCGGGGTGGGCGCGCAGCCATTCGGCGTTGCGGATCGGGTACCAGGTCCAGCAGGCCACGGCGCCCACCGCCAGCGCGGCGCCGAGCACATAGCTGCCGAGGTCGGCGCCGGGTTCGGCCTTCAGGCGCTCGATCTCGACATGGTTGACCAGCGCGATGCCCAGCGCGATCAGGCCCAGCGAGGGCGCCAGCTGCGACCAGCGCAGCGGCTGCTCGCGCCGCGTGCCGGCGCGGTGGCCGCGCAGGTTGGCGGTGATGGCGATGACCACCGGCAGCGTGCCGATGATCATCGTCGGCAGCGGCCCGCCGGCGCGCTGGATCGCGCTGGCCAGGAACAGGTAGTAGACGACGTTGCCGACCAGCGCCAGGCGCAGCGCCTCGCGCCAGTCGGCGCGCGTCAGCTGGCGCAGCGTGCTGCGGTCGAACCAGGCCAGCGGCAAGGCGATCAGGCCGAAGGCGAGGTAGCGGCCGAAGGACTGCAGCGTGGCCGGGTACTCCGGCAGCAGCAGCGGGCCGACGAAGACCAGGCCCCACATCAGGCCGGCGGCGAGGGCGAACAGGGTCCCGGTGAACAGCGGTGCGGCAAACATGGTGGCCGCGAGTGTCGCCTAGGGGCTTCGCGCCGGTCTTGTACCGAGTTGCTGCTGGTAGCGCGCCGGCGTCACGCCGTAGCGCTGCGCGAAGGCACGCGTCAGGTGCGCCTGATCGGCCAGGCCGGTGGCGGCGGCCACCAACGCCGGCGCCTCGCCGGCGGCCAGGCGCCGCTTGGCCTCGAACAGGCGCAGCGCCATCAGCATCTGCTGCGGCGTGGCGTGGTAGGCGCGCTTGAACTGGCGCTGGAAATGGAACGGGCTGAGGCCCGCCACCGCGGCCAGTTCGTCGAGCGTGATGCGTTCGGCCAGGCGCTCGCGCAGGTGCTCGACCACCGGCGCGAAGCGCGGCAGCGCCGACTCGCGCGCGCCGGTGTCCACCCGCGCCACCGGCCGTAGTTGATCGAGCAGTTCGAGCAGCAGGCCGTCGAAGGCCAGCGGCTCGTGGGCATGCCAGAGCTGGCGCAGCAGCCGGCCGACGCGGCGTGCGCGTGGCGCATCGTGGCCGACCGCATCGGCGAACCACCAGCCGCGTTCGCCGGTGAGCTGCGCCAGTACGTCCGCATCGATGTAGGCCATGCGGTAGCGCCAGCCGGCGGACGT
>NZ_CALRZC010000391.1:0-4126 GCF_943372545.1 Variovorax sp. YR752
GAGCCGGCCGCACGCAGCACTGCGACGCTGGCGATGGTCGGCGTGGTGTTCGCGGAATCGATGGCGCTGCGCGCGATGTCGCGCCTGGCGATCGCGCAGGCGGTGGTCGTGCTCAGCTCGGCGCTGCTGGCGCAGCTCGCGACAGCGGAGAACACGCCGTGGGCGATGCTGCTCATCCTGCTCGGCGTGGCGGCGGTGCAGGCTGTGCTGGCCCTGTCGCGCGACCGCGGCCTGCACTCCACGCTGGCCGCCGAACAGGCGGTGCGCCGGCTGTCCCAAGTCGAGTCGCAGCAGGCCGAGCGCATCGAGAGGCTGGAGACCGAGTTCGCCCGCATGGAGCAGGTGGCGGCGGCGGCGGCCGCCGCCGCGGCCTCGCGCTCACGGATCGCGCAGTCGGGCCTGTCCGAGACGATCGAGCAGCGCAACGCCGACCTCGAGAAGCGCTCGCTGGACCTGGCGCGCCAGGCCGTCACCGACCCGCTGACGCTGCTGCCCAACCGCAAGGGCATCAACGAGCACCTGGTCGAGCTGCTGGCGCCGATGGAGCAGCCCGACAGCCGCGCCGAGCTGGCGCTGCTGTTCCTCGACCTCGACGAGTTCAAGGAAGTCAACGACCAGCACGGCCACCTGGCCGGCGACGCGGTGCTGCGTGTCGTCGCCGAGCGGCTGCGCGAGAGCCTGCCGCGCGCCGGCTTCGCGGCGCGCTGGGGCGGCGACGAGTTCATCGTCGTGCTGCCCGGACTGGGCCGCATCGAGCAGGTGCGCATGGTCGCCGAGAAGCTGCGCGCCGAGCTGTGCGTGCCGATCCGCCTCGAGGACGGCACGGTGCGCGTCGGCTGCAGCATCGGCATCGCGCTGGCGCCCTACCACGGCCGCTCGCCGGAGACGCTGATCATCGCCGCCGACCAGGCGGTCTACGCCGCCAAGACCGAGGGCCGCGACCGCGTGCGCGTGTTCGACGTCGCGATGGCCAAGAAGGCGCAGCGCCAGCACCAGATCGCCCAGGCGCTGCCCGGTGCGCTGGAGCGCAACCAGCTCACGATTGCCTACCAGCCGATCGTCGCCACCGACGGCACGCCGACCCACGTCGAGGCGCTGGCACGCTGGCCGCACCCGAGCTGGGGCCAGGTGTCGCCGGGCGAGTTCGTGCCGGTGGCCGAGCAGAACGGCCAGATCCACGCGATGGGCCGCTGGGTGCTGCGCCAGGCCTGCCTCGACGCCGCGCGCTGGCCCGGCGCCAACCCGCCCAAGGTCAGCGTCAACGTGTCGGCGATGCAGGTCAGCTCCGGCCACCTGGTCTCGCAGGTGCGCGAGGCGCTGGCCGCCGCCAAGCTGCCCTCGCACCGTCTCGTGATCGAGCTCACCGAGAGCCTGCCGATGGCGCGCAGCGAAGGTGTCTCGCAGACCCTGTCGGACCTGCGCGCGATGGGCGTGACGCTGGCGCTGGACGACTTCGGTACCGGCTACTCGTCGCTGAGCTCGCTGATGAAGCAGCCGGTCAGCCTGGTCAAGATCGACCAGTCCTTCGTCAAGGACGTGCCCGGTGGCGGCGAGGTGCTGATCAAGGCCACCGTCGACGTGGCGCGTCGCTTCGGCCTGGACGTGGTGGCCGAGGGGGTCGAGACGGCGCTGCAGCGCTCGCACCTCGAGTTGCTCGGCGTCAACCACATGCAGGGCTACCTGTTCGGCCGGCCGATGCCCGCCGACGAGTTCGTCGCCTGGCTCGGCCTGCACGACGGCAGCGACGAGCCCTTCGTGCTGCGTGCCTGACGAGATGGAAGCGTTCATCATGCATCGGAACATCCCGCCCGCCGCGCCACGCCGCGCGCGCGGCTTCACCGTCATCGAAGTGATGATCGCGGTCGGCCTGGTCGCGGTGCTGCTGGGCGTCGCGATGCCGCTGTACAACGACTACCGCGAGCGGGTCCGCGAGAGCATCGCTGTGCAGGACATCGCGGCAATGGCCAGCCTGGTGCAGCGCTTCCAGCTGGACAGCCGCGAGCTGCCGGACAGCCTGGCGGACATCGGCAGCGCCGGGAAGCTCGACCCCTGGGGACGGCCCTACGTGTACTACAACGTCGAGGCCAACGGAAAGGGGCATGCGCGCAAGGATCGCCGGCTCAATCCGCTGAACACCGACTTCGATCTCTACTCGCTGGGCCGCGACGGCAAGACCAAGCCGCAGGTCAGCCAGAAGGACAGTCTCGACGACCTGATCCGCGCCAACAACGGCCGCTACGTCGGGCTGGCGGCGAACTACTGACGCGAGCGCCGATGCGCCCCGACCGGATCCCCAGCCGCGGTGGCCACCGGCTGGCGCGGCAGCTGTTTCTGCTGTTCGTGCTGGTCGCCGTCGTGCCGCTGGCGGTCACCAGCTGGATTGCCAGCCTGGCCACCAGCCAGGTGGCCGAGGCGCTGAGCGGCAGCCACCGCACGCAGACGACGCAGCATGCCAGCCGCCAGGTGCTCGACCGGCTGCTGGCCGCGAAGTCGCTGCTGGCGACGCGCGCAGACGCTGCCGAAACCAGCCCGCCGGCCGGACTCGGCCGCGTCTTCAGCCAGGTCGTCTGGCTCGGCGAGCCGGCAGCCGTCGGCTGGCCGTCATACCTGCCGGCCGATCTGGCTCCGGCCTGGCGGCAGGCCGATGCGGGCCACGAGCGCGGCGCGCACCAGCCCGAGCACGAGCCTGACGATGTGCGCCTGCGCGTCGACTTCTCGCAGCCCGGCGCGGCGCGCGTGCTGCTGGGCGCCTACCGCGCCGGGAGGCTGCGCTGGATCGGCGTGATCGAGCCGGCCTACCTGTGGGGGCCGCTGGCCGACGCCGGCCTGAACACCGCCTGGTGGGTGCACGACGCACACGGCCACGTCATCACTCACCAGGCCGGCGAGGACTACAGCCTGCGCCAGGACAGCGGCCCGGGCGGCGGCGAAGACACACTGGCGCAAAGCACGGCAACCCTGTTCCTCGCCGGGGAGATGGGCGCCGGCGACTGGATCTTCACGCAGCGCGCGCCGTTGGCACCCGTGCTGTGGCACCGGGCGCCACTCGCGCTGTGGCTCGGTGCCGTGGCGCTGGCCACGCTGCTGGCGATCGCCGCGCTCAGCCGCTGGCGCATCCGCCACGCGCTGCAGCCGCTGGAGCAACTGACACAGGGCACGCGGCAGCTCGCCGCCGGCGCCGCCGGCACGCGCGTCGAGGTGCGGCGCGACGACGAGATCGGCGACTTGGCCGAGGCCTTCAACGAGATGGCGGCGCGCATCGCGATGCAGTTCGACGCGCTCGAGGGCCTGTCGGCGATCGACCGCGACATCCTGGCCGGCGCCGCCTTCGAGCAGCTTGCCGGCCACGCCCTGCTGCGCGTGGGTGCGCGCTACCCCGGCGCGGGTGCGCTGGTGGTGTGGCGCGACGGCGACGTGGCGCTGCGCAAGGCCTGGCTGACGGCGGCGGCCGAAGGCACGCGCGTGCTGATGGGCGACAGCGTGATGCTCGATGCCGACGCGATCGCCGAGTTCGGCCGCCTCGCGCACGACGAGCAGCACGTCACCAGCGAGTGCCACGGCCCGCACTGCGCGATGCTGGCGCCCGCGCTGCGGCGCGCCGGCATCGACCGCGCGGCGGTGGCGGTGTTGATGCCGCTGCGCTACCAGGCGCAGACGCTGGCGATGCTCGCCCTCGGGCTGCCGGCGCCGGCCTCGGAGGAAGCGCTGCAGCCCGCGCGCGAGATCCGTGACCGCCTTGCCGTCGCCATGGGCGCGCGGCTGCGCGAACATGAGCTGGAGCACCGTGCCGGCCACGACAGCCTGACCGGGCTGGCCAACCGCTTCGGCCTGCACGAGCGGATCGAGGCCGAACTCGTGCGCACGGCGCAGCACGGCCGCGTGGCGCTGGTGTCGATCGACCTGGACCACTTCAAGGACGTCAACGACACGCTCGGCCACGAGGCTGGCGACGAGCTGCTGTGTGCCGCCGCGCTGCGCCTGCAGGCCTGCGTGCCGGCCGGGGCGACGGTCGCGCGGCCGGGCGGCGACGAGTTCGTCGTCCTGCTGCCCGATGCCGACGAGCCGGTCGCCGCCGCGGTGGCCGGCCTCGCGCTGGCGGCGCTCGGCCGGCCCTTCATGCTGCGCG
>NZ_CALRZC010000392.1:0-3969 GCF_943372545.1 Variovorax sp. YR752
ACCAGCACCGCCACCAACTTCTCCGGCGCCGACAACGTCGCCAGCCCCAACTTCTGGCCCAACGCCACCTTGCAGGCACTGATCGGCCTGTCCTCCGTGCTCGACGCCAACTACCTCAACGATTCACCCCAGCCCTTCACCCTGCGTTCGATCCCCTCCGGCCCCAGGCATGCCGGCGCTCTGCAGGCCGCACGCTAGCGCGCCCTCAGGTCAGCCGCGTTCCGGCGCGATCTGCTCTGCCCAGTCGTACAGAGCGGCCAGGATTTCCTGGCCGTTCTCGTCTGCGGCCTCGTTGAGCGCATCGATGCGCTCGAAGAAGGCCTCCACCGTCAGCGCCCCGCCCTCGCCTTCGTGCAGGCGCGCCACGCGGTGCTGCTCCCAGCGCTGGCGTTCCGCCTCGGTCAGCGTGTCGGGGAAGTTGCGCGCGCGGTAGCGGAAGACGATCTCCTCCAGCCGCGCATCGTCGAAACCGAGCCGCTTGGCGGCCAGTTGCTCTGGCGTGAGCTCACGCAGCCGCTGCAGGCGCCCGCGGTCGGTGTGGCCGACGAAGCCGCCGTAGAGATCCTCGTCGACGTCGATCGCCTGGGTGGGCTTCGGGCGCGTGAACACCTCGCTCCACAGGCCGGCCAGCGCCGCGCCGGCCTTCGCTGCCGCATCGGCACGGCCGAGTGCCTGCGCCACATCGATGCCCCAGCGCTCGGCCATCGCCGGGCTCAGCGCCTTCAGGTTGCCGACCACCACGGGCGACTTGTTCAGGTGGATGGTCTTGATCGGCAGCCGTGTCACGCCCGCCGGCAGGTCTTCCGTGCGGGTGAACATCCGCTCGCGGATCGCCTCTGCATCGAGCGCGAGCAATTGCTCCGGATCGGCCGACAGGTCCCAGACGATCAGCTCGTTCTTGTTGGTCGGGTGCGGCGCCAGCGGCCACACCACCGCCAGGCAGCCGCGCTCCGGCCCATACATGCCCGAGACATGCAGGAAGGGGCGCGCCCCGCCGATCTCGGCGAGCACCGCGTCCTTGCGGCGCAGCTTCAGGCAGAAGTCCCACAGGCGCGGCTGCTGCTGCCTGATCAGGCGCGCCACCGCGATGGTCGCGCGAACGTCGGACAGCGCGTCGTGCGCCGATTCATGCGCCAGGCCGTTGGCCGCGCTCAGGTGCTCGAGCTTGAACGAGGCCTTGCCGTCCTCGTGGCTCGGCCACTCGATGCCTTCCGGGCGCAGCGCTCTCGTGGCACGAACCACGTCGAGCAGGTCCCAGCGGCCGCAGCCGTTCTGCCACTCGCGCGCGTAGGGGTCGATCAGGTTGCGCCAGAACAGGTAGCGCGTGACCTCGTCGTCGAAGCGGATCGAGTTGTAGCCGACGCCCACCGTGCCGGCTCTGGCCAGCTGCGCCTCGATCGCGGCGGCGAAGGCGTGTTCGGCGACGCCGTGCTCGGCACAGTGCTGCGGTGTGATGCCGGTCAGCAGGCAGGCTTCGGGCTCGGGCAGCGCGTCCAGCGGCGGCTGGCAGTACAGCTCGACCGGCGCGTCGATCTCGTTGAGATCGGCATCGGTGCGCACGCCGGCGAACTGCGAAGGCCGGTCGCGCCGCGGCGTCCGGCCGAAGGTCTCGTAGTCGTGCCAGAAGAAGCTGAACTCTGCGCCGTCGCTCATTCCGGCACGATACCCGAGCGGCGCTCTACTTCTTCGACTTGGGTTTCGCAGCGCCGCCCTGCGTCAGCGCGTCCGACATGCCGATCAGCACGCCGCTGACCAGCGCCGCGTAGCTCTCGGCCAGCGTCTGCGCCGCCTTCAGGCTGGCGGCTCGGCTGTCGCGCATGGCGGTCTGCATCTGGTTGACGAACTGCTCGGCGGTGGTCGCCGCCTTCGCGCCCGACAGCGTGCCGCCGGCCTGCAGCTTTTCCAGCACCGGCGCCCACTGGGCGGAGGCCTGCGTGCCGGCGGCCTCGGCGGCCTTCTTCAGCGCGCCGATGAAGCTGTCCTCCATCGCCTCCAGGTCGGTCAGCGCCTTCTTCAGGTGCTTCTCGCGCAGGTCGGCGCCCTGGTTGACGAACTGCTGCAGCGCCACACGGTTGGCATCTACCGCCTTGAGCAGAGCCTCGTCCATGCCGGTCACCGCCTTGTCGAGCATGTCCTCGACGTCCACGCCGGGCAGCTTGTTCTGCGCCGCGCCGGTGGCGGCGGCCTGCGCCACCGTCTTCAGCACCGAGCGGATGTTCTTCAGGCTCAGCTCGCGGCCCTGCAGTGCGCCCAGCGTCGCCTGGGTCACGCCCTTGCGCAACTGGTCGGTGGCGCCGGCGCTGGCGGTGGCGAACATCTGGATCAGGGCGTCCTGGTCGATGCCGGACTTGAGCATGGTTCTTCTCCTTGGAGTGGGGGCTCGTGGCGGGGTACAGCGGGGTGGGCGGATGCTGGCACCAAATCCGGCGCCGCGCCAGAGGCCGCCGTCATCGAAGGCACGCGCGATTCTGGTTATGCTGTGTCCCCGCTTCCCTTCCCCCGCTCCCGGAGACCCGTTCCATGACCCGCGTGTTCAATTTCAGCGCCGGCCCGGCCGCCTTGCCCGAACCCGTGCTGCGCCAGGCCGCCGCCGAGATGCTCGACTGGCAGGGCTCGGGCATGTCGGTGATGGAGATGAGCCACCGCGGCAAGGAGTTCATCGCCATCCACGCCGAGGCGATGACTTTGCTTCGCGAGCTGCTCGCGGTGCCCGCCAACTACAAGATTCTCTTCATGCAGGGCGGCGCGATCGCCGAGAACGCCATCGTCCCGATGAACCTGCTGCGCGGCAGGACCGGCGCCGACTACATCGACACCGGCGAGTGGTCGAAGAAGTCGATCGAGGAAGCCGGCAAGTACTGCCAGGTCAACGTCGCCGCCAGCGCCAAGGACACGAACTACACGACGATCCCGGCGCGCGCGAGCTGGAAGCTCGACCCGAACGCCGCCTACGTGCACATCTGCGCCAACGAGACCATCGGCGGCGTCGAGTACCACTTCACGCCCGACACCGGCGACGTGCCGCTGGTGGCCGACGCATCGAGCAACATCCTGTCGCGCCCGCTCGACGTCTCGAAGTACGGCCTGATCTACGGCGGCGCGCAGAAGAACATCGGACCGGCCGGCCTGACCATCGTCATCATCCGCGACGACCTGCTCGGCCGCTCGCTGCCGGTCACGCCCTCGGCCTTCGACTACGGCCTGCAGGCCGCCGCCGACTCGATGCTCAACACCCCGCCGACCTATGCGATCTACATCGCCGGCCTGGTGTTCAAGTGGATCAAGGCGCAAGGCGGCCTGACGGCGATGGAGGCGCACAACCGCGCCAAGGCGGCGCTGCTGTACGACTACCTCGACAGCCAGGACTTCTATTCCGCGCCGGTGGCGCGCGACTGCCGCTCGCTGATGAACGTGCCCTTCAAGCTGCAGGACGCGAAGCTCGATGACGCCTTCCTCAAGGGCGCTCAGGCGCGAGGCATGGTGCAGCTCAAGGGCCACCGTGTCGTCGGCGGCATGCGCGCGTCGATCTACAACGCGATGCCGATCGAGGGCGTGCAGACGCTGGTGGCCTACATGAAGGAGTTCGAGAAGGAGCATGGCTGAAGCCGGCGCGCCCTTCCGGATCCTGGTGCTCAACCAGGTGTCGGCCAGCGGCCTCTCGCGGCTGCCCGCCGCGCGTTACCTAACCGGCACCGACATCGCCGAGCCCGACGCCATCCTGCTGCGCTCGACCGACCTGCACGGCCGCGACATCCCGGCCAGCGTGCGCGCCATCGGCCGCGCCGGCGCCGGCGTCAACAACATACCCGTCGCGGCGCTGAGCGAGCGCGGCGTGCCGGTGTTCAACACGCCGGGCGCCAACGCCAATGCGGTGAAGGAACTGGTGCTCGCCGGCATGCTGCTGGCCGCGCGGCGGCTGCCCGCGGCGCTGGAGTTCGTGCAAGGGCTCGATGCGGCGGCCGCCGACCT
>NZ_CALRZC010000393.1:0-3891 GCF_943372545.1 Variovorax sp. YR752
GGGGCGCCGCCGCAGCAGCCCGCCGCCTGCGCGGCCTCGGGCTTCGAGGCCGGGACAGCGGTGCCGCAGGACGCCGGACCACAAGCAGCGGTTGGCTTGGCCGCAGAGGCCGCAGAGGCCGCAGCACCGGCCGTCGCCGGGCCGCAGCACGCCGCGCCGGCCAGGCCTTCCGTTGCGCTGCCACCGACACTGCAGACACCGGTCTCCGGCAGATCGAGCTCGACCCGGTCGGCAGCTTCCAGGTCGCCCGCCAGTGCGGCCACCACCGACCGCACCTGCTCGAAACCCGTGGCCATCAGAAAGGTCGGCGCGCGGCCGTAGCTCTTGACCCCGACGGTGTACAGCCCCGGCTCCGGATGGGCGAGTTCGCGGTGCCCATGCGGCCGCACCGTGCCGCAGCTGTGCAGGTTCGGATCGATCAGCGGACCGAGGGCCTCGTTGGACTCCAGCCACGGGTCCAGCTTCACGCGCAGCTCGCTCGTGATCGCGAGATCCGGGCGCTGGCCAGTGGCGCAGATGATCTGGTCGATGCCATTGAGCCGCTGCTCATGTCCGTCGGCGTCGACACCCACCACTCCCAGCGCATCTCCCTGCCGTTCGATGCGCGTGATGCGCAGCCCGGCGTGGAACGTCAGGCCCCCCGAGTCGCGCAGGCTGCGCAGCGAATTGCCGAGCGCCCCGCGGGCCGGCAGCGCATCGGCATCACCACCGCCGAAGACCCGCGTGAGCACCGGTGACCGGACCGACCACAGCAGCCGCGTCCCCGGCGCCTGCCCCGCCAGCTCGGCCAGCGCCAGCAGCGCGTTGGCCGCCGAGTGGCCGGCACCGACGACGAGGGTGCGCCGGCCGGCATAGCGGCTTCGATGAGCGCCGAGCACGTCGGGGATCCCGTAGAAGATGCGGTCCAAGAACTCCTGCTCACCGATCGCCGGCAGGCCGCTGGCGCCCACCGGGTTGGGCGTGTTCCAGGTGCCGGTGGAGTCGATCACCGCGCGCGCCTTCAGCTCGAAAGTCCGGCCCTCGCGGACGGCACGGATCACGAACGGCGCATTCTCCCGGCCGGCACTCTTCACCTTGTCGAAGCCCTGCCGGGTGACGGCGATCACCTTCGTCGAGAGCTGGAGCACCGATGCCACCTGCGGCAGTTGCGCAAAGGGTTCCAGCACGCGCTGCACCACTTCACCCGCCAGCGGCAGTTCGTCGGCTGAAGGCGCCTGCCAGCCGGTCGGCTGCAGCAGCCTGGCCATCGCCGGGTCGATGTCGTATCGCCACGGCGAGAACAGCCGCACATGGCCGTAGTCGAGCAGGTTGGCGCCGACCGTCACTGCGGCTTCGAGGATCAAGAACGGGATGCCACGCTCGATCAGCTGAGCGGCCGCTGCGAGGCCGACCGGGCCGGCGCCGAGCACGGCGACCGGCAAGGCTTCGAGCCCAGACGGGCGATCGCTCTGAAGCGGAAGCACCATGAACTCCGCGCTGGCGGGGCAGGCGCCCTGGAACTCGGCCGAAGCCTTCAGCGCGGCAGGCGCTGTCGCGCGGTCGGCGACCTTGAAGCCAAAGCTTTCGAACCAGCGTCGGGCGGTGGTCGTCAGCAGCGCGACCGTCTTGAAGTTGCGACGCCGCGCTTCATCGAGCAGCAGCGACACCATCTGCTGGCCAATGCCCTGCCGGTGCAGGCCGGGCGCCACCGCGACCGAGCGCAGCAGCGCAAGGTCGCCACGCGGCTCGACACCCGCACAGCCCACGACCTCCAACCCGGACTGGGCGAGCACGAAAGTGGACAGGTGTTCGCGCGCACCGTCCAGCGGCAGACGATTTACGGTCAACAGACCTTCAACGGCGGCCCAATCGGCCGCGTGGGCCTGGCGCAAGGTGATGGGGGGCATGGTTGCTCCTGGGTGAGGTGAGGCGGGCTCAGCACCCGCACGCGTCTGACGAAGCCACTGCGGTGGCCTTCGGAAGGCCCTTGCAGCAGTTCTGGGTGAGGAAGGCCAGCAGGTCGTTCATCTGCTCGAACGCGGCGCGGTAGATCACGAATCGACCTGCCTGGGCCTGCGAAACCAGGCCGGCTGCGGCGAGTTCCTTCAGGTGGAAGGCCAGGTTGGTGGGGCCGACGCCGACCGCCTCGGCCAGCGCCTTCTGGGCCAGCCCCTCGTGGCCGGCAATCACCAGGGCGCGGAACGCGTCCAGTCGGACCGGATGGGCCAGTGCCGCCAAGGCGTGAACGACAGAGTTCTTATCCATGAATTCAACAATACTTGAATTGCTTGGGAGTTGCAAGTCCCCGGATCCAAGGCGCTCCGCGAACGTCGGCCGACCGGCCGCTTCGCCGCAGCGACGGCGGCGGCGAATCGCAAGCTATGCTTTCCACCGACCACAGCCCCATGGACCAGACACCCTCCTCCACCCGCGTTGCAAGCGGCTTCGCGTGCGTCGCTGCCGCCTGGCAGGCGCATGAGGGAGAGCTGCTCGGCTACCTGCGCCACCAACTGCCCGACGGCCACGCCGCGGAAGACCTGCTGCAGGACGTGTTCGTCAAGGCGATGCGCCAGGGCGAAGGCTTGTGCAGCCTCGACAACCCCAGGGCCTGGCTGTTCCAGGTCGCTCGCAACGCGGTGATCGACCGCGCGCGCGTCACCAAGGTGCAGGTGCCGCTCGACGAGGTCGGTCTGGAGCTCGAGGCACCGGTTCCTGAAGCCCTTGCGCCGGTCGACGCCCTGGCCGGCTGCGTCGCGCGGGTGCTGGGCGAACTTCCACCGGACGACGCGGCGATCCTCAGGGCTTGCGATCTCGAAGGCCGGACCCAGCGTGAGTTTGCCGAGCAGCAGGGACTGAGCCTGCCGGCGGCGAAGTCGCGGCTGCTGCGTGCGCGCCAGCGCATGCGCGACCAGCTCAGCACCGCCTGCCAGGTGCGCTTCGACGATGACGGAAGCGTCGGCGGCCACGTGCCGCGATCTCCCGCCGCCGACTGACACTCGGGCGGCCGGACGGGCCGTACCGCGAATGACGGGCCAGACCGCAGCACGCCGGGGCCGCGCCGCGAGGCGGCCTTGATCCCGGACAACCGAACCCGGCCGGTCGGCTGCATCCTTTTGGCACCTTCCTCGTCTTCACGAGCAGGAGCCCCGCCGATGACCACCCTGACCCTGTCCCAGCGCACGCTGCAGTTGCCGCGGCAACACCCGCGCAGCTTCCTCGTCGTCGCGGCGGTGCTCTGGTGGCTGCTCTACCAGTCGCTGATCCCGGCGTCCGAAGCCCTTGTTGCGGCCTTGCCGGTCGATCGCGACAGCCACCTGGGTGGCGCGTTGCAGTTCTTCTTCTACGACACCCCGAAGGTGCTGCTGCTGCTCACGGCAGTGGTCTTCGTGATGGGGATGATCAACTCCTACTTCACCCCGGAGCGGACTCGCGCGCTGCTGGCCGGGCGCAGCGAAGGTGTCGCCAACGTCATGGCCGCCAGCCTCGGCATCGTGACACCCTTCTGCTCCTGCTCGGCCGTGCCGCTGTTCATCGGCTTCGTGCAGGCCGGCGTGCCGTTGGGCGTGACCTTCTCGTTCCTGATCTCGGCGCCGATGGTCAACGAGGTGGCGCTGGCGCTGCTCTTCGGCCTGTTCGGCTGGAAGATCGCCGGCCTGTACCTCTGGCTGGGCCTGACGGTGGCCATCGTCGCCGGCTGGGTGATCGGCCGGCTGAAGATGGAAGCGCACCTCGAAGACTGGGTGCGCGACATGCCCAAGGTGCAGGCTGCCGCCGGCAGCGACGGCATGACGCTTTCCGAGCGCATCGAAGGTGGCTTCGCCAGCGTGCGCGAGATCGTCGGCAAGGTGTGGCCCTACATCCTGGCGGGCATCGCCATCGGTGCCGGCATCCACGGCTGGGTGCCGCAGGACT
>NZ_CALRZC010000394.1:0-3889 GCF_943372545.1 Variovorax sp. YR752
CGCCTCGGTCACGACCTGCGCCAGCAGGCGCAGGGCTGGATCGGGGTCCGAACAGCCAAGGAAAAGTCATGAATGCAACCACACTCAAGTACAAGTCGCAGTCCGTCTCGCGGCTGTACTTCATCGCCGCGATCGGCCTGTTCGTCGGCCAGATCGTCTTCGGCCTCACGCTGGGCCTGCAGTACCTGATCGGCGACCTGGCCTTCCCGGCCATCCCGTTCAACATCGCGCGCATGGTCCACACGAACCTGCTGATCGTGTGGCTGCTGTTCGGCTTCATGGGCTCGGCCTACTACCTGATCCCGGAAGAGGCCGAGACCGAGCTGTACAGCCCGCTGTTCGCGAAGATCCTGTTCTGGGTCTTCCTGGTCGCCGGCGCGGCCACCATCCTCGGCTACCTGCTGGTGCCCTATGCGACGCTGGCGGAGTGGACGGGCAACGACCTGCTGAAGACGATGGGGCGCGAGTTCCTCGAGCAGCCCTTGCCGACCAAGATCGGCATCGTGATCGTCGCGCTCGGCTTCCTGTTCAACATCAGCATGACCGTGCTGAAGGGTCGCAAGACGGCTGTCTCCCTCGTCCTGCTGATGGGCCTGTGGGGCCTGGCGCTGATGTTCCTGTTCAGCTTCGTCAACCCGAGCAACCTGGTGCGCGACAAGATGTACTGGTGGTTCGTCGTCCACCTCTGGGTGGAAGGCACCTGGGAGCTGATCCTCGGCGCGCTGCTCGCCTTCGTGCTGGTCAAGACCACCGGCGTCGACCGCGAGGTGATCGACAAGTGGCTGTACCTGATCGTCACGATGGCGCTGGTCACCGGCATCCTGGGCACCGGCCACCACTTCTTCTTCATCGGCCTGCCGGGCTACTGGCACTGGGTCGGCAGCGTGTTCAGCGCGCTCGAGCCGATCCCCTTCTTCATGATGACGCTGTTCGCCTTCAACATGGTCCAGCGCCGCAAGCGCGAGCACCCGAACCAGGCCGCCGTGCTGTGGGCCGTAGGCACCGCGGTGATGGGCTTCCTCGGCGCCGGCGTGTGGGGCTTCATGCACACGCTCAGCCCGGTGAACTACTACACCCACGGCAGCCAGGTCACGGCGGCGCACGGCCACCTCGCGTTCTACGGCGCCTACGTGCTGGTGGTGATCGCGATGATCAGCTACGCGATGCCCATCCTGCGCGGCCGCGAGGCCAACCCGAAGCGCGCGCAGAACGTCGAGATGTGGAGCTTCTGGATCATGACCATCGGCATGGGCGTGATGGTGCTGGCGCTGACCGGCGCCGGCATCCTGCAGGTGTGGCTGCAGCGCATGCCCACCGAAGGCGCGATGTCCTTCATGGCCACGCAGGACCAGCTGCGCTTCTTCTACTGGGTGCGCGTGGCCGGCGGCGTGATGTTCCTGGCCGGGCTGCTGACCTACCTGGCGAGCTTCTTCGTCGGCCCGGCGGCCGACGAGGCCACGCAGCCTGGCGCCCGCCTTCAAGCGGCCTGATCCAGGGGTGATGTGATGGAACTGATGAGCGCACGGCAGGTCGCGGCGGTGCCGTACTACGCCGCGCAGGGCGGCGAGTGCATCCTCTTCGAGCAGGCGCATACCAGCCGGCTGCCGCTCTTGATCAAGGGCCCGACCGGCTGCGGCAAGACCCGCTTCGTCGAGCACATGGCGGCGCGGCTCGGCCGGCCGCTGGTGACGGTGAGCTGCCACGACGACCTGAGCGCGGCCGACCTGGTCGGTCGCCACCTGATCGGCGGCGGCGACACTGTGTGGTGCGACGGCCCGCTGACCCGCGCGGTGCGCGAGGGCGCGATCTGCTACCTCGACGAGGTGGTCGAGGCGCGCAAGGACACCACCGTCGTGCTGCACCCGCTGGCCGACGACCGGCGCGTGCTGCCGATCGAGCGCACCGGTGAGTCGCTCGCTGCCGCGCCCGGCTTCATGCTGGTGATCTCGTACAACCCCGGCTACCAGAACCTGCTCAAGGGGCTGAAGCCGAGCACGCGGCAGCGCTTCGTTGCGCTGACGCTGGGCTATCCGGCGCCGGAGATCGAGCGCAGCATCGTGCAGGCCGAAAGCGGCTGCACGGCGGCGGTGGCCGTGCGGCTGGTGCAACTGGCGCAGGCGCTGCGCCGCCTCACCGGCCATGACCTGGAAGAAACCGCGAGCACGCGGCTGCTGGTGATGGCGGCGCGGCTGGCCACCGCGGGGATGACCCTGCGCATGGCCTGCACGGCGGCGATCGTCGATGCGCTGACCGACGACGCCGACACCGCCGCCGCGCTGGCCGAGGTGGTGGCGGCGGTGGTCGGCGATGCCTGACGCGGCCGTCGCCCTGGCGGTGCGCGGCTCGAGCGAAGAGCGAGCGCGCATGGCGCGCATGCAGCGCTGGCGCCGTGCGCTGCAGATCGGTTTCTTTGCGCTGTTCCTCGCCGCGCCGGCGCTGAACCTGCTGCGCTTCGACCTGCACGAGACGCAGCTGTGGGTGCTCGGCTTCCGCTGGTCGCTCGGCATCGACGCGTTCCAGCGCGGCGAGATCGACGCCACGCAGGCAGCGATGAACATCGTGGTGCGTGCCATCCTGCCGGCGATCGCGCTGGTCGCGGCCTTCATGACCCTGGCGTATCGCTACGGGCGCCTGTACTGCGGCTGGCTGTGCCCACACTTCTCGCTGGTCGAGTCGCTCAACGCGCTGCTGCAGCGTGCCAGCGGCAAGCTGAGCTTCTGGGACAGGCACGCCACGCCGCGCAAGGGCGGCGCGCCGGATGCGCGCTGGTGGCCGGCCTTCTTCCTCGCCTGCGCGACCTTCGGCTTCCTGTGGGCGATCACGCTGCTGACCTACCTGCTGCCGCCGGTCGAGATCTGGGGCAACTTGATCCACGGCACGCTGACACCCAACCAGGCGCGCTTCATCGTGATCGGCAGTGGGGTGTTCACCGCCGAACTGATGTTCGCGCGCCACCTGTTCTGCCGCTTCGGCTGCGCCGTCGGCCTGTTCCAGAGCCTGGCCTGGATGGCCAACCCGAAGGGCCTGGTGGTCGCCTTCGACCGTGACCGCGCGCGCGACTGCCGCGGCTGTGTCACCGCGCAGGCGCCGCAGGGTTCGGCCTGCGACGTGGCCTGCCCGATGCGCCTGAACCCGCGCAACATCAAACGCATGATGTTCGCCTGCGTGCAGTGCGGGCAATGCCTGACCGAGTGCGAGAGCTCGCACACGGCTCGCGGCGCGGCGCCCAACCTCGAGTGGAAGGTCGGCCTCGACGCGGTGCGCGAGACGCTGCGCCAACGCCGGGAGCACTGAGCATGGAAGAGTGGGTCGGCGAACAATGGCACCGCTTCATCACGCGGGTGGCCGATCGTTCGTACCTGCCGAAGGCGGTCGAACTGGCCGAGGTGCAGCGTGCCGCGGCGATGCTGTTCCACGCCGCCGGCGGCGCGAGCGGCGTGCGCGTGGTACCGGCCGGGCAGGCGCGCATCGGCGGGCCACGCGGGTGGTTGCAGAAGATCGCCGGCAGTGGCCTGCGCGCCTCGACCGCCAGGCTCGACGCCGACACGCTGGCGCTGCCGCCGCTGATCGCGGTGTTCGACGACGCCTCCCTGAACCGCGACCTCTACCTGTGGCTGGCCGCGCTGGCGGCGGCGCACGAACCAGCGGCCGGCTGGGCGGCAGGCAACGTCGCCGCCACTGCGCGAGTTCTGCAACGCTGCCCGGGCCTGCAGGCGCGCTGGCAGCGCCTGCGTGAGGCGCACCTCGCGCAGCGCCCGGCGCCCGCGAGCCTACGCGGGCCGGCTGCCGATGCCGAGGCGGCAGTGCAGGCCGCGCTGCGCGAGGGCTGCGCCGCCGCGCTCCCTGTCGCGGCGCAGGACGTCGCGCCGGTGTGGCTGTGGCTGGAGGT
>NZ_CALRZC010000395.1:0-3851 GCF_943372545.1 Variovorax sp. YR752
GGCCGGATCGATGCGCAGCGGATAGGACTTCTTACCGGGACGGGCCATCAGAATCAGAGGAAAACGTGGCGTCGGCAGCGGGGAGGTGCCGTGGATGCATCAGGTGTAGAGCGTGCCCGTGTTGACCACGGGCTGGGTTTCGCGGTCCGAGCACAGTACCACCAGCAGGTTCGACACCATCGAGGCCTTGCGCTCGTCGTCGAGCACGACGAGGTTGCGCTCCGACAGGCCCTTGAGGGCCGCCTCGACCATGCCGACCGCGCCCGCCACGATCTGGTGCCGCGCGCTCACGATGGCCACCGCCTGCTGGCGCCGCAGCATCACCTGGGCAATTTCCGGCGCGTAGGCCAGGTGCGTGAGCTTGGCATCGAGCACCTCGACACCCGCGCTGGCAAAGCGCTGGTTCAGCTCGGCCTTGAGCGCATCGGCCACCACATCGAGGCCGGCGCGCAGCGTGACCTCGTCGCTTTGCAGGTCGTCGCCGCTGTCGTACGCGTAGAGCGTGGCCAGGTGGCGGATGGCGGCTTCAGACTGGATGGCGACGAACTTGTTGTAGTCGTCGATCTCGAACACGGCCTGCGCGGTGTCGTGCACGCGCCAGACCACGGCCGCGCCAATCTCCACCGGGTTACCGCGCTTGTCGTTCACCTTCAGCGGCGGCGTGTTGAGGTTGCGCGCGCGCAGCGAGATCTTCTGGCCCGACTGGAACGGGTTGGTCCAGCGCAGCCCCTCGGCGCGGTCGGTGCCCTGGTACTTGCCGAAGAGCGTGAGGATGATGCCCTCGTTGGGCTTGAGCATGTACAGGCCCGGCAGCAGCGTGACGCCGACGACGATCAGCAAGATGCTCAGGGGCAGCGGCATCATCCGCCGCACGAGAACCCAGGCGCCGACCGCAAGGATCAGCAGCGCCACGGCGACGATGCCGTATCCGTTGACGGACCGATACGGCCGCTCCCTGCGAACCTGGCGGGGGATGGACGGGGTCTGCTCGTGCATGAAGGCCTCCTGTTGAAAGTGATATCACTTTAATATCTTTTTGGAGGTCGTCAAGATTTTCTTTCGGCTCGCCTTCGCCGGTTCGGCCGCTTCGCGCAGGCACTGCGCAAACTGCGCGACGAGGGGCGGGCTGGCCCGCGGCTTGCGCTGCAGCAGCCCGACCTCGCGATGGAACGTGGACTCGCCCAGCGACAGCATGCGCACGCCCGGCGGCAGCGGAAGGTGGGCCTCGACCCACGGCACGAGCGCAACGCCCAGGCCCTTGGAGGCCAGGTGGATGAGCCCGGAGATCTCGTCGACCTCGATGGCGTCGCTCACGGCGATGTCTTCGCGCCGCAGGAACCGTTCGACCATGCGCCCGCCGAACGACGCGCGGTCGTAGCGCAGGAACGGCTGTTCGCGCAGCAGCGTGCGCCAGTTCCTGCCGGGCACGTCCGCGGGGGCAATGAGCACGTAGGGCTCGCGCACCAGGGTCTGCCACGTCAGCTCCGGAAGAATGCCGAAGGGCGGCCGGATGATCACGGCCGCATCGATGCTGCCGGCGTCCAGGTCATCCATCAGCCGCATCGACACGCCGGGCGAGATGTGCACGCGCAGCAGGGGAAAGCCGACGCGCAGTTTTTCGAGCGCCCGCGCCACCAGCGTCGGCTGAGCGGACGCAATGGCGCCGATGCGCAGCAGCCCGGCGTTGGCCGCGTCGTCGGGCAACTCGCCGAGCTTGGCGTAGAGGGCGCAGATCTCTTCCGCCCGCCCGAGCGTTGTCTCGCCCGCCGCATTCAAGGTGGCGGAGCGGCCGGTGCGATCGAAGAGCGGGAAGCCCAGCGATTCCTCGAGGCGCTTGATCTGGCTGCTGACGGCCGACTGCGTCAGGCCGATGCGCTCTCCCGCTGCGGCGAATGTGCCGTGGCGGCACACGGCGATGAAGGTTCGAAGCTCGGTGATCATTTGTGATTCATCGAAATTGGTGGTGCTCAGCGTCGAAATATATCGTTTTCGGTTATGTGGCTCGCTGCTTAGAGTTCGCTCACCCTGAACTCCTAGATCGATGAACCCCATGAACACGCCCACTGCACGCATCCCGTTCCACCTGGCCTTTCCTGTTCGCGATATCGCCGAGGCGCGCGCCTTCTACGGCGAGTTGCTCGAATGTCCGGAAGGCCGCAGTTCGGCCGAGTGGGTCGACTTCAACTTCTACGGACACCAGATCGTGGCGCATCTGGCACCCGACGAATGCGGTCACAAGTCGCACAGCGCCGTGGACGGCCACGACGTGCCCGTGCGCCATTTCGGCGCCGTGCTGCCGATGGACCTGTGGCAGGCGATGGCCGACAAGCTCATCGCACGCCAAACGAAATTCGTGATCGAGCCCTACATCCGGTTCAAGGGCGAGCCCGGTGAACAGGCGACGATGTTCTTTCTCGACCCGTCGGGCAACGCCATCGAGCTGAAGTCCTTTGCGGACCTGGATTCGCTGTTCGCCGTCTGAAAGCGCCGACGTGAATAAAAGCCACTGCCTTCTGGCGGCCGCAACGGCTGCGGCGCTCCTGCTGTGCGCCGGACGTGCATCCGCCCAAACCGACGTCCTGAAGAAGATCAAGGAGTCCGGCGCCATCACCATGGGTGTGCGCGACGCCTCGGGCGCCATGTCCTTCACCCTGGGGCCCGGCAGCTACACGGGCTTTCACGTCGAGGTCTGTGAACGTGTCATTGCCGACATCGGGAAGGCGTTGCAGATTGGCAAGATCCACGTGAAGTACCAGCTCGTGACGCCGCAGAACCGCATGCCTCTCGTGCAGAACGGAACGGTCGACATCGAGTGCGGCACCACGACCAACAATGCGGCGCGCCAGAAAGACGTCGCGTTCGCCCCGACGCTCTATGTCGAAGGGGTTCGCATCGCCGTCAAGGCGACCTCCGGCGTTGCTTCTGCGGCCCAGCTTGCCGGCAAGGCAGTGGCCGTGACCACGGGGAGCACCTCCGTCCAGCTGCTGAGAAAGCTCAAGCGCGACAACGCCCCCGAGATCGCGGAGGTGTACGCCAAGGACAACAGCGAAGGGTTCCTGCTGCTCGAATCGGGCCGTGCAGAGGGCTTCGTCGCCGACGGCCAGATCCTTGCCACCTTGATTTCAAAGAGCAAGGCGCCGGCGCAATACAGGTTGCTCGACCAGGTCCTCAGCGTCGAGCCGATCGCGATCATGATTCCCAAGGGCGACGCCGCGTTCAAGACGCTGGTCGATCAAAGCGTCGTGGCGTTGGCAAGGAGCGGGGACGCCGCGCGGATCTACGACAAGTGGTTCATGCAACCCATTGCGCCGCACGGCGCGAAGGTGGGTCTGCCGGCCAGCGCCCTGACCAAGGCCGCCTGGGCGAACCCCAGCGACAAGCCGATGGAAGACTACGAGGCGCGATAGGGCGGCACGCGTGAGGCGATGCGGTCGAATCAGACGATCAGGTCGAAGCAGCAGCCCGCGTAGTAGGGCTTGTCGCCGCCATCCACGAAGGGCACCTCGATCGGTTTTCCCTCGTTGCGCCACACGTCCCGCTTCCGGTAGCCGGAGCGTGCAAGGTCGGCCAGCAGCTCGTCGTGGTGCTGGATGCGGTAGGCGCACACGGCCACGCCGATGCTGTTGAGCGTGTAGATCGTGCGCTCGGGGTGCACGGCCGTGGTGTTCATGACGATGCGCCGGGGCTTCACGGCGAGCGAAGAAAGAATTGCGTCCATGCGCGTCGGCAGGTACTGCAGGCTGCCCGAGACATACAGCACGTCGCAGTCGCTGGCATCGCGATAGTCGGTGGTGAAGTTCAGTTGCGCGGTCGCTTCGCGCTTGACGGCCATCGCGCGGCCGCTTTCGACC
>NZ_CALRZC010000396.1:0-3687 GCF_943372545.1 Variovorax sp. YR752
ACCTTGGTCCAGTCGCATGTAGGCCTGCTCGCATGCGCGCCCGCGCCGGTATCGGCGCCAGTACATCGGCGCGTCCACCCCCAGGACATAGGCCACGAAGGCCATCGAGCAGAGGATCCCGAACATCGCCAGAGAGCTGACCCAGCCACTGCTGTCCAGCGCGATGACCCCGAGCAGCGCCGCCATCCAGGAGAAGCCAGCCGCCCAGAGTATCGACTCGACGGCCTGGGTGATGTGGTTCAGCGTCAGCACGCTGTGCCAGCAGAAGCCCTGCGCCACCACCATGAACATGGGGATCGCCCACGCGGCCCTTTGCACCCAGGGCATGCCGCTGTGCACGCCCAGCTGATGGACCAGCAGCCCCAACTGCAGCGCGAAGCAGATCTCGGCGACCGTGGCGGCCGCGCGCCCCAGGAAGATGCTGGACAGATGCGTGTCCACGACGACGAGCCGCTCGAGGTCCACACGGGGAAGAACCGAGCGGTAGGCACACACCAGCACGTAGACGCCAGACAAGGCCAGCTGCAGACTGCCGTGGATGCCGCTGACAGGCCCGAAGAGCCAGACGGCCAGCCAAAGGCAGACATTCAGCACGGCCAGCACGCACAATGCGCGCCACCACGACAGCACGTTGGCATCTGCTTCGGCGACGCTCAGTGCAAGCGTATGGCGAAATGATGACATCGGGCGACAAGCTTAACCCAGCAGGCATGCTGTGTTGCAGTGGCTCGCGTGCGCAGGGGGCCGGCCCGCCAGGGCCATCCACGCCACCCTCTGCTCGCACTGGTGTTCAGTCGGGCGCATGCGCGGCATCCTTGACCGTGCATCGCGGAAACGCCGGGAGCGCCGCAGGCCCTCAGTCGCACCTGTTGTCGCTGCCTCGGCCGCCATGACACAGCTGCACCGCCTGTTCTTTGCCATCCAGCTCGGCGCGGCTGCGACCACGCAGGCCGTTGCCGCCGGGGACGCGCTGCGCAAGCGGGCCGGCGAGAAGCCGCCTCAGGGGCCGCCTGCCGTGGCGATGGCCTCGGCCAGCGCGAACACACTCTCCGGCGCGCAGCCCTCGGCCTTGTTGCCGATGGCGATGTAGGCCGGCCAACCGGCTGCGCAGGTGGCCAGCGCCACCCTGGCCAGCGCGGCGCGGGTCTGCGGGTCGGCGTCGGCGATGTGGTCGTAGGGCTCGTAGAGCCGGCGTGCCTTCTCGTAGCCGTGGGCGCCGTGTCGGCGATGCAGGTTCCAGCGGCACACCAGCGGGCCTGGCCAGAGGGCGCGCAGCATCGGCAACTGCTCCTCGATCGGCGGCATGCTGGCGTGCAGGCCGAGACAGTAGGTCGCGCCGGCCCGTCGCAGAACCTCGGCGAAGGCCGGCCCCAGCAGCTCGCGGTTGCGAACCTGCACCGCAACCACGGCATCGGCAGCGCTCGGGGCGAGGTCGGGCAGCGCAGCGAGCATGGTCGCCAGGCGCTCGAACAGTGCCGGCAGGTCGGCCAGCCACGACGCGGGCAAGGGGCTGAGCTGGAACACCAGAGCGCCCAGGCGCGCGCCGAGGCCTGCCAGCGCCGGTTCGGCATAGTCGCGCACCGCCAGTAGCGGATCGAGGAACAGCGGATTGGCCTGCAACCCGCGGCCGGCGTCGTCACGCACCAGCGCGTCGGTGACGGCACTGGGCGCCTTGACGAGGAAGCGGAACGAGCCCGGTACCTGCGCGGCGTAGCCGGCGTACTGCGCGCTGCTCAGCGCGCGGTAGAAGGTCCGGTCGATGCCGACGCAGCGCAGCAGCGGATGCCGCGCGTAGGCGGCCAGCCCCTGGCGGGCGAGCAGGCTCTCGCTGTACTCGCCGGCCCAGACCTTGCCGGCCCAGCCGGGGTAGCTCCACGACGAGGTGCCCAGGTGCAGCCGTGCCGGCAACTGACCGGCCCGCGCGAGCTGCCGCGCCTCGGGAGTGGCCGCCTCCACGGGGCTGCTGCGTCGCGCTCGCGGCAGCCGAGCGGCCGGTGGTGGCGCGCCATCGGAGAACAGATCGTCCTGCATGCGCCGCTAGCGTAGCCGACAGGGGCGGGACGGATTGCGGCGAGAATGCGGCGCCAAAGGAGACGCCGCGCGTGATCGACCCGAAGGACGAACAAGCCATGCGGATTGCCATCGACCAGGCGCGCAATGCGTGGCTGGTCGGCGAGGTGCCGGTCGGTGCCGTGATCGTGCGCGACACACCGGCCGGGCGGCAGGTGGTGGCCACCGGCTACAACCGGCCGATCACCGAGCACGACCCGACGGCGCATGCCGAGATCGTCGCGCTGCGCCATGCCGCCACGCTGCTGGCCAACTACCGGCTGCCCGAGTGCGAGCTCTACGTCACGCTCGAGCCCTGCGCGATGTGCGCGATGGCGCTGATGCATGCGCGCTTCAAGCGTGTCGTGTTCGGCGCCTTCGATCCGAAGACCGGCGCGGCCGGCTCGGTGGTCGACCTGTTCGCCAACGGCCAGCTCAACCACCACACGGCGATCGAAGGCGGCGTGCTCGGCGACGAGTGCGGCCAGGTGCTGCGCGAGTTCTTCGCCGAACGCCGCGAGCAGTACCGGCAGCGCCGCGGCGAGCGGTCGCAGGACGCGCCCGACACCATTCCTGCCGGCGAGGCGATCGAGCTCGATCTGCCGCCACCCGGCAGCGCCCCATGACCACGCTCAGCCTGTTCACGCCGTCCGGCGTGGTGGCCTCGGCAAGACCGCTGACGCTGGCGCGGCGCCGGCTGGCACAGCTCGGCTTCGACGTCCAGGTCGACGAGGCCGCACTGGCGCGCCACCAGCGCTTCGGCGGTGACGACGACGTGCGGCTGGCGGCGCTGCATCGGATCGCGAAGGCGAGCCCGTCGATCGCCATGGCCACGCGCGGGGGGTACGGGTTGACGCGGCTGCTCGACCGCATCGACTGGAAACTGATCGCCCGCAGCGTCGAGCGCGGCACGCGCTGGGTCGGCCACAGCGACTTCACTGCGCTGCAACTCGGGCTGCTCGCGCACGCCAAGGGGCGAACCTGGGCCGGGCCGATGGCCTGCTACGACTTCGGCCGCGAGGCCGGCGAGCACGGCGAGAAGCGCATCGAAGCGGTCGACGAGGTCACGCGCGACTGCTTCCTCGAGGCGATGAGCGGCGAACTGGAGGCGGTGGGCTTCCGCACCGAGCCTGGCTTCGACGGCCTGGACGTCAAGGGCGTGCTGTGGGGCGGCAACCTGTGCATGGTGAACTCGCTGCTCGGCACGCCGCACTGGCCGCGCATCAAGGGCGGCGTGCTGTTTCTGGAAGACGTCAACGAGCACCCGTATCGTGTCGAGCGCAGCCTGCTGCAGCTGCATCAGGCGGGCGTGCTCGATGCGCAGAAGGCCGTGCTGCTGGGCGCCTTCACCGACTGGAAGAAGTCGCCTCTGGACCGCGGCTACACGCTCAAGACCATGGTGGCGATGCTGCGCAGCGTGACGCGCGCGCCCATCCTCACCGGGCTGCCGTTCGGCCACGTGCCGACCAAGCTGAGCCTGCCCGTCGGCGCGCGCGTGCAACTGGTGGTGCAGGCACGCGACGTGCTCATTGGCTGGTGAGCGATGCTCTGGAGTCTTTGCTTTAGGGCCTGTTCACACTACTGGGAGGCGCGCGTGACTCGACAAACGGGCGCCCGCAAGGCGCAAACCGCAGCCAT
>NZ_CALRZC010000397.1:0-3616 GCF_943372545.1 Variovorax sp. YR752
CGACCGTGGGCGCGATGCGCACCAGCGCGTCGCGCAAGGCCGGCGCATCGAACGCATCGACAACGACCGGCATCACACCGCGCGCCTCCAGCGCCGCGGCACGATCGGCACGGCGGGTGCCGCCGTACACCGCGTGGCCGGCCTCGACCAACAGCGGGATCAGCGCGGTGCCCACGGCCCCGGTCGCGCCCGCCACGAATATCTTCTCGCCCATTGCGTGTCCTTCTTTCCTGCTGGCTGTTCGAAGCCACGAGCTTAGGATTTCGATGCCCCAGACGAAAGAACCAAGAATCGTCAAAATGACTGGTCCATGAGCAACGCGCCAAGCAACACCCTCCCCGGCATCGACCGGTCGACATCGACCCCGCTGCACCGCCAGGTCTACGAGCGCTTTCGCACGGCGATCGAACGCGGCGTGCTTCTCCCCGGCGATCGCGTGGCGTCGGCGCGCAGCCTGGCCGGCGAGCTGGGCGTGGCGCGCGGCACGGTCGAAGCGGCCTACAGCCAGCTCGCAGGTGAAGGCTATTTCTCCGCGCAGGGGCAGGCGGGCACGGTGGTGTCGCCGTCGCTGCCGGTGCAGCGGACCGTGCGCGCCGGTGCGCGGCCCGCCGCCGATGGGCCTGCACTGGCCGGCCCCATCGCCCCGCCCCCGTTGCAACTCGGCATCCCGGCACTCGATGCCTTTCCGCGCAAGCTCTGGGCGCGGCTGGTCGCCCGCCGTGCGCGCGCCATGGGTGCAGCGGATCTGTTCTACGGTGACCCCGCAGGCCATGCACCACTGCGCGAGGCCATCGCGGCCTACCTGCTGGTGTCGCGCGGCGTGGCCTGCCAGCCTGCACAGGTCTTCGTCACCGGCGGCTATCGCGCGTCGCTCGCGCTCGTGGCGCGCACGCTGCTCGCGAAGGACGACCGCGTGTGGACCGAAGACCCGGGCTTCGCCCCCACGCACGACGTGCTGCGCAGCGCCGGCCACCGCGTGGTGCCCGTGCCCGTGGACGACGAAGGCCTGGTCGTTGCGCGGGGCGTGCGCCGCTCGCCGAAGGCGCGCATGGCGATCGTCACGCCGTCGCACCAGGCGCCGCTGGGCGTGTCGATGTCGCTGACGCGCCGGCTGCAGCTGCTCGAATGGGCCTCGCGCGCCAAGGCCTGGATCGTCGAGGACGACTACGACGGCGAGTACCGCTACGCCGGCGCGCCGCTGCCCGCACTCAAGAGCCTCGACGGGCACGACCGCGTGCTGTACGCGGGGAGCTTCTCGAAAGTGCTGTATCCGGGGCTGGCGCTGGGCTACCTGGTGGTGCCCGAGTCGCTGCGCGCGCGCTTCGAGGAGGCGGCGCGCATCGCCTCCAACGGCTGCCCGCAGATCACGCAGGCCACGGTGGCCGACTTCATGCGCGAGGGCCATTTCTCGCGGCATCTGAAGAAGATGCGACTGCTCTATGCGCGCCGCCGCGCCTTGTTGGTCGAGGCGCTGCAGAAGGCTTTCGGCGACGGCGTGCGCATCGATCTGCAGGCTGGCGGCATGCACCTGATTGCGCGCTTCGACGCGCGCAGTGAGAGCGACCTCGTGCTGGCCCGTCGCGCGCAAGAGGCCGGACTGAACTGCCAGCCGCTGTCGGCCCGGGGCACCGCCGTCTTCGAGGGCCAGGGGCTGCTGATGGGCTTCACCAACGTTGCCACGCCGACCCAGGCTCGGCAGCTCGCCACACGGTTGCGCGCGGCGTTGGGCTGAGGCTCAGGCGCGCAGATCGACTTCAGGCCGCATCGACGACGCGCCGCTCCAGCGCACCTCGAAGCCCGCGCTGCGGAACTGGCCGACCACCAGTTCGCCGACGCGCTGCATGTCCGCATCGCCGCCCTCGGGTGCGCCCCAGAACGCGAGCGAGAGCTGGCTGGTGCGCTTGGCGCGGTTCTGGTCCTGCCGCGTGTAGAAGCAGAAGCCGTGCAAGCCGGCCTTCTTGCCGCCGCGCTCGCGGAATGCTTGCGAGCAATCGGAGAAGCCATCGGACTGCGTGTCGCCCGCATCCTGCAGCGCGACCAGGCCCGCCTGCGTCAGCGCGACGAACACCTCGGCGATGCGCGCTTCGGCGGCGCGCCACTGTGCGGCGCTCATCTTCACCGGGTCGGGCTCGGGCGGCGGTGGTTCGGGCAGCGCATGGCCGGTGATGCGCGACAGCAGTTCGGCGACCTCTTCCTCCATCGCGTTCTCCGTGATGTGGTTGCCGTAGCTGTCGCGCACGTCGGGGTTGGCGCCCGCATCGATGAGCAGTTGCACCGGCTCCGTGGTCGGCGAGAACTCGGCCGCGAGGTATAGCGCGGTGCGGCCGTCGGTGCCGATGTATTCGAGCGGGCTGCCGGCGTCGACCAGCAGTTGCAGCACGGCAAGGATCGGTTCGAGCTCGGATTCGTTCGTGCCCATCGCGGCGCACTGCAGCGCGGTGAAGCCTTGCTTGTTCACGGCGGCCAGGTCGGCCCCGGCTTCGATGCAGGCCCGCACCGTGTCGACATCGGCCTCGCGCGCGGCGTCGAAGATCTTCTTCGGATTCATGGCATCCCCTGTTGGTTTTTGGATTCTGCCGCAGGCGCTTTGCACTTCACAGACCGCGCGAACCTCGCTACATTCGACGCCTCGATCAACAAACCGGACTGGAGGTGCGCGATGGAAGACACTGCTATTCACTCTCCCTCCCACGTACGGTTTGTCGGTTCGCATCCGAACTGCTGCTGACGCGCTCTCCGCGCACCCGGTGCCGCTGAAGGCACCACCAGCCAGCCCGTTCGACCCTCGCGGTGTTCTGCCGCGATACGCCGTCCGATTCAGACAACGCCACGCCGGCACATGTGTGCCGCGTGCGGTCCGTTCCCTTTTCGAATCAAGGCTCACCATGCTTGAAACCCGTGCCGCCGATGCGCGGCAGTTCGTGACTTCTCCTTTCGATCCGCAGCGGGCGTCCGCTGAAGAATGGTCGCAGGCGCTGGCCTACTGGCGCCAGCGCCACGACGAAGACTTTCCGGGCGAACCTCAGCCCGACGACGCCCACACCCAGCAGAACGTGCAGCAGCACACGCCGCTGTATGTGGTGCACCGCGCCTTCGCGCGGGACGCGCAGGGCCGCATCGTCGGCAGCCTCAACATGGGCGTGCGCCGCGAAGGCTCGCCCGACTACGCGGCCTTCGCGCCTTTCATCGACGTGTGGGGCGGCGTGCTGCGATCGCACCAGCGCCAGGGCGTGGCCAGCACCTTGCTGCACCGGCTGCTGGCGCTGATGGAAGCCCGCGGCCCGACCACCGCGACCTTCAGGGCCCACCAGCCGGAAGGCCGGGCGTTTCTCGCGGCCATCGGCGCGACCGAGAAGCACCGCAGCATCGAGAACCGCATGGCCTTCGACAGCCTCGACTGGGCGGCGCTCGCGCGCTGGCGCGCCGACGCCCTCGCACCCGCGCACGGGCTGCGCCTCGAGATCCACGCAGGCCGCGTGCCCTTCGATCGGCTGGCCACGCTCATGGCGCCGCTCTCCGCGCTGCTCGAAGACGCACCCACCAGCGCGCTCGAACGCGCGCCCCTGCGCTTCGAGCTCGAGGGCTTCCATGCCTGGTACGCAGAACTCGATCGCTC
>NZ_CALRZC010000398.1:0-3597 GCF_943372545.1 Variovorax sp. YR752
CCAGTCTTGATTGCGGGCTGGTCGGCCCAAGGAGGAGATCGGGGTTCACCGAACGGGCTCCCTTTAGCGCGGTAGGAGCGGATTAAACAATATCAGGAGGAGCGAAGCGGGGGACATTCGCGGAGGGAAGTACCCGGTGGCCTGTGCACGCGCCCCGAACAACGCAGACGTAAAAAAGCCCCCGAGCGGGGGCTTCCAACGAGACAAGAAGAAGCGTCAGGCCAACGTGTAAGCCGTCTTCACCGTAGTGAAGAACTCCTGCGCGTACTTGCCCTGCTCACGCGGCCCGTAGCTCGAACCCTTGCGGCCACCGAAGGGCACGTGATAGTCCACCCCCGCCGTCGGCAGGTTCACCATCACCATGCCCGCCTGGCTGTGGCGCTTGAAGTGCGTCGCGTACTTCAGCGAGGTGGTCGCGATGCCAGCCGACAGACCGAACTCGGTGTCGTTGGCCGTGGCCAGCGCATCTTCGTAGTTCTTCACGCGGATCACGCTCGCCACCGGGCCGAACACTTCCTCGCGGTTGATGCGCATGTTCGCGGCGGATTCGCTGAACAGCGCCGGCGACATGTAGTAGCCATCGGTCTCCAGCTTCAGCAGCTCGCCGCCGGCCGCCAGCGTGGCGCCTTCGCCCTTGCCGATGGCGACGTATTCCATGTCCTGGTCGAGCTGTGACTTCGACGAAACCGGGCCCACGTCGGTGCCCTGCGCGAGCGCGTCGCCGACCTTGATCTTCGCCATGCGCGTCTTCATCGCCTCGATGAACTTCGGGTAGATGCCTTCGGTCACGATGAGGCGGCTCGACGCCGTGCAGCGCTGGCCCGTCGAGTAGAACGCGCTCTGCACGCTGAGCTCCACGGCCTGCGCGAGGTCGGCGTCGTCGAGCACCACCTGCGGGTTCTTGCCGCCCATTTCGAGCTGCACCTTCTTGTGGTTGGTGACGCATTGCACCGCGATGTTGCGGCCCACGCCCACCGAGCCCGTGAAGCTGATCGCATGGATGCCGGGGTGGTTGACCAGCGCATCGCCGATCACGCTGCCGCGGCCCATCACGAGGTTGAACACGCCGGCCGGAATGCCCGAGCGGCTGATGATTTCGGCCAGCGCCCAGGCGCAGCCCGGCACGAGGTCGGCAGGCTTGAGCACCACGCAGTTGCCGAAGGCCAATGCCGGAGCGATCTTCCAGGCGGGAATGGCGATCGGGAAGTTCCACGGCGTGATGAGCCCGACCACGCCGACCGGCTCGCGCGTGATCTCCACGCCGATGTTCGGACGCACCGACGGCAGCAACTCACCCGACAGGCGCAGGCATTCGCCCGCGAAGAACTTGAAGATCTGGCCCGCGCGCGTGGCCTCGCCGATGCCTTCGGCCTTGGTCTTGCCTTCTTCGCGTGCGAGCAGCGTGCCGAGCTCTTCCTTGCGCGCGAGGATCTCCGTGCCGATCTTGTCGAGCGCATCGGAGCGCGCCTGGATGCTGCCCGTCGCCCATGCGGGGAAGGCGGCGGTGGCGGCTGCCACGGCGGCGTCGACGTGGCCCTTGTCGCCCTGCGTGTACTGGCCCAGCACGTCGGCCAGGTTGCTGGGGTTGATGTTGGGGCTGTAGCTCTGGCCGGCCAGCCATTCGCCATTGATGAGGTTGTTGAATTCAGTCATCGTCGATGTCCTTGCTTGTGTGCGTGTTGCGGTGAGGAGGTTGGAAAAGTCCGACGGCTAGGTGGCGCCTTCGGACTCCACGTAGAGGGCGTACAGCGAGTGGCTGGCCGCCATGTAGAGGCGGTTGTTCTTGGGGCCGCCGAAGGTGAGGTTGGCACAGCGTTCGGGCAGGCGGATGAAACCGATGGGCTTGCCTTGCGCGTTGAAGATCTTGACGCCATCGAGGTCTTCGGACTTCGCCTGCGGCTGATAGACCTTCATGCCGTTGCCGGCATCGATGGGTTCGGGCGCGAGTGCGCCGTTCCAGCCCCAGCCCATCCAGAGGTTGCCGTCGCGGTCGACGCGAAAACCGTCGAGCGCCGCGGCGCCCGTGCCATCGATGAGCTTCGCCTTGTTCGACACGCTGCCGTCGGCCGCCACGTCGTAGCTCCACAGGCTGCGGTTCGGCGTGCCCTTCCACTCGACGACGTAAAGTTTTTTTTCGTCCGGCGAAAAGGCCAGGCCGTTCGGGTTCACGAGGTCGGTGATCACCGCCGACAGCTGGCCGTCGGGCGTGAGGCGGTACACGTTGGTCGTCGCCTGCTCGGGGGCGGCCCTCTCGCCTTCCCACGTGCCCGAGATGCCGAAGAGCGGGTCGGTGAACCACACGGTGTCGTCCGATTTCACGACCACGTCGTTCGGCGAATTCAGCCGCTTGCCCTGGTAGCGGTCGGCCAGCACGGTCATGCGCCCGTCAAGCTCGGTGCGCACCACGCGCCGCGTCACCGAGTGCTCGCAGCAGATGAGGCGCCCTTGGCGGTCGCGCGTGTTGCCGTTGCAGTAGCCGGCGTTCGCCTTGTGGACCTTGAACTCGCCGGTCTTTTCCTCGTAGCGCATGAGCCGGTTGTTCGGAATGTCGCTGCACACGAGGTAGCCCTCGCGCGGCAGGTACACCGGCCCCTCGGCCCAGCGCATGCCCGTGCCGACCTGTTCGAGCGTGCTGCTGTAGATGCGGTACTTCGCAAAGCTGGGATCGAGAATCAGCACCGACGGGTCGGGGTAGCGCTGCTGCGGCTTGAAGGGAAACGACTGCGCGCCCGCGGCGGCGGCCACCGCGCCGAGTGCCGAGCCGGCCGCTGCTTGCAGCAGCCGACGACGGTCCATGTGCTTGTTCATTCAGTCTCCTTGGATGTTTCAGCCGTCAGCGCACGAAGGCACCGGGCGCTCAGCGGACCATGCAGGGGCGCTTGTTGTCGAAGGTCCAGTTCGGAATGAGGAACTGCATCGCCTGCGCGTCGTTGCGCGCACCGAGGCCATGTTTCAGGTACAGCTGATGCGCCTTCTCGACCTCGGCCATGTCGAGCTCGATGCCCAGGCCGCCGCGCGTGGGCACCTGCACGAGGCCGCCTTCGATCTGCAGCGGGGCCGTCGTGAGGCGCTGGCCGTCCTGCCAGATCCAGTGCGTGTCGATGGCCGTGACCTTGCCGGGCGCGGCGGCGGCCACGTGCGTGAACATCGCGAGCGACACGTCGAAGTGGTTGTTCGAATGCGAGCCCCAGGTCAGGCCCCAGGCCTGGCACAGCTGCGCCACGCGCACCGAGCCCTGCATCGTCCAGAAGTGCGGGTCGGCCAGCGGAATGTCGACCGACTGCAGCGAGAGGCTGTGCACCATCTCGCGCCAGTCGGTGGCGACCATGTTGGTGGCGGTGGGCAGGCCGGTGGCGCGGCGAAACTCCGCCATCACCTCGCGGCCCGAGAACACGCCTTCGGCGCCGCACGGGTCTTCGGCATAGGCCATCACGCCGTGCAGGTCGCGGCACAGGCGGATGGCGTCGGCCAGCAGCCAGCCGCCATTCGGGTCGAGCGTGACGCGCGCCTGCGGAAAGCGCTCGTGCAGCGCGCGGATCGCCTCGACTTCTTCTTCGCCGCGCAGCACGCCGCCCTTGAGCTTGAAGTCGGTGAAGC
>NZ_CALRZC010000399.1:0-3553 GCF_943372545.1 Variovorax sp. YR752
CGGCGCGGATCGACGTCGACCTGCAGCGCGTCCAACGCCGCGCGCGCGATGCGCCGCACCTCGCCCCAGTCCGTCCAGCCGAAGCGCCGCGGCATGCGCCCGGCGACGATGTTCTCCGCCACCGACAGGTTGGCGCAGAGGTTGACCTCCTGGTAGACGGTGGCGATGCCCAGCGCCTGCGCCTCGCGCGGCGAGGCCGGGCGGATGCTCTCGCCGGCCAGCGTCATCGTGCCGGCGTCGGCCGGGAACACGCCGGTCAGCACCTTGATCAGCGTCGACTTGCCGGCGCCGTTCTGGCCCATCAGCGCGTGCACCTCGCCGGCGCGCAGGCACAGGTCGGCCTCGTGCAGCGCCTTCACGCCGACGAAGGACTTGCTGACGCCGCGCAGTTCGAGGAGGTGAGCGATGGTGGCCTCGTCAAAAAAGGGCATGTGCGCACCCTCACGCGCGCACATGCCAACCCTGGCCGGATCGGGCCTTCCTGCCCGGGGTTCCGGAGACGAAAACGATCTCAGTGGGGCCGGGCTCAGTACTTCCGCTTCGGGAATTCCTTGGCTGCCACTTCCATCGGGAAGATGCCCTCCTCGGTGACGATGCGCCGCGGCAGCGTCTTGCCGGCCTTCAGGTCCTTCACCGCCTGCATCAGCTGCGGGCCCAGCAGCGGGCTGCACTCGACGCTGACGTTGAGCTTGCCGGCCATCATCGCCTCGAAGGCACCCTTGACCGCGTCGATCGAGATGATGATCACGTCCTTCGCGGGCTTCAGGCCGGCTTCCTCGATGGCCTGGATCGCGCCGATCGCCATGTCGTCGTTGTGCGCGTAGAGCACGTTGATCTTCTTGCCCTCGGCCTTGAGGAAGGCTTCCATCACCTCCTTGCCCTTGGCACGGGTGAAGTCGCCGGTCTGCGAGCGGATGATCTTGAAGCGCGGCTGCGCCTTGATGATCTCCTCGAAGCCCTTCTTGCGGTCGATCGCCGGCGCCGAGCCCACCGTGCCCTGCAGCTCGACGATGTTCACGTCGCCCTGGCCCTTGTAGTTCTCGAGCAGCCAGCGGCCGGCCTTGCGGCCTTCCTCGACGAAGTCGGAGCCCATGAAGCTGACCCACAGCGAGTCGTCCTTCTCGTTGACCGCGCGGTCGGAGAGGATCACCGGGATCTTCGCCGCCTTGGCCTCGCGCAGCACCGTGCCCCAGCCGGACTCGACCACCGGCGAGAAGGCGATCACGTCGACCTTCTGCGCGATGAAGGAGCGGATCGCCTTGATCTGGTTCTCCTGCTTCTGCTGCGCGTCGGAGAACTTCAGCTCGATGCCGTGCTCCTTGGCGGCCGACTTGATCGACTCGGAGTTGGCGGTGCGCCACTCCGACTCGGCGCCGATCTGCGAGAAGCCGAGCACGATCTTGCCCTGTGCGCGTGCCAGCTGCGGCAGGTACAGCGCTGCCGGAATGGCGCCCAGCGCCGCGATCACGTTTCTTCTGCGTGTGTTCATCTTGTCTCCTGGTCTGTCGTGGACGGCATCGGTGAGGGTGCGGCGCCGGTCTGCCGTCGAGCGGCCGGTCGCTGCGGGGGAGGGTTCAGCCGGCGGCGGTATAGGCCGTCTTCACGGTCGTGTAGAACTCGACGGCATGGCGGCCCTGCTCGCGCGGGCCGTGGCTCGAGCCCTTGCGACCGCCGAAGGGCACGTGCGGGTCGACGCCGGCGGTCGGCAGGTTGACCATCACCATGCCGGCCTGCGCATGGCGCTTGAAGTGCGTCGCCCTGGCCAGCGAATCGGTGCAGATGCCGGCGCACAGGCCGAAGGGCGTGTCGTTGGCCAGCGCCAGCGCGTGCTCGTAGTCGTCGGCGCGGATCAGGCACGCGACCGGGCCGAAGATCTCCTCGCGGGCAATGCGCTGCTTGGGCTGCGCGATGAACAGCGCCGGGCTGAGGTAGTGGCCGCGCGTGGGCCGCTCGAGCGCCTCGCCGCCGGCGAGCCACTCGGCGCCTTCCTGGCGGCCGATGGCGACGTAGGCCAGGTCCTGCTCGAGCTGCTCGCGGCTGACCACCGGGCCGATCTGCGTGCCGCGCTCCATCGCGTGGCCGACCACCAGCGAGCGCGTGCGCTGGCGCATCAGCTCGGCGAAGCGGTCGAACACCGGCGCCTCGACGATGATGCGGCTCGACGCCGTGCAGCGCTGCCCGGTCGAGTAGAACGCACCCTGGATGGCGTGTTCGGCGGCGCGGTCCAGCGCCGCATCGGCCAGCACCACCAGCGGGTTCTTGCCGCCCATCTCGAGCTGCACCTTGGCGCGCCGCGCGCTCGCCGCGGCGAGGATGCCCTCGCCCACGCCGACCGAGCCGGTGAAGCTGATCGCATCGACCAGCGGGCTGTCGACCATCGTCTGCCCGACCAGCCGGCCGCTGCCCAGCACCAGGTTGAACGCGCCGGCCGGCAGGCCCGAGCGGCTGATGATCTCGGCCAGCGCCCAGGCGCAGCCCGGCACCAGCTCGGCCGGCTTGAAGACCACGGTGTTGCCGTAGGCCAGCGCCGGCGCGATCTTCCACGCGGGAATGGCGAGCGGGAAGTTCCACGGCGCGATCAGCCCGACCACGCCGACAGGCTCGCGCGTGACTTCGATATCGACACCGGGGCGCACCGAGGCCAGCCGCTCGCCCGGGATGCGCAAGGCCTCGCCGGCGAAGAACTTGAAGATCTGCCCGGCACGTGCCGCTTCGCCGATCGCCTCCGGCAGCGTCTTGCCTTCCTCGCGGGCGAGCAGGGCGCCGAGTTCGTCCTTGCGCGCGAGGATCTCGCTGCCGACGAAGTCGAGCACCTCGAAGCGCCGCTGCGGCGTGCTCGCCGCCCAGGCCTCGCGTGCATCGGCGGCGGCGCGGATCGCGCTCTCGGCCTGCGCCGCGTCGGCGCGCGCGAACTCGCCGATCACGTCGGCCAGGTCGGAGGGGTTCTCGCTGATGCCCAGCGTGACGCCGGTTTCCCAGCGGCCGTTGATGTAGTGCTTGAAGGAGGTGGCCATGGGAAGATCGCCTACAGAGCGCGCACGCCGCCGGGCGCGAAGGCCGCGGTGTCGATCACGACCGGGTTGACCAGCGCCGCGCCGAGCAGCGGCTGCTCGATCTCGAAGCGGTCGCCGGGCTCGACACGGATGCCGTCGGCGCAGCTCAGCGTCGCGGTGCCGAAGAAGTGCAGGTGCACATCGCCCGGCCGGCGGTGCTGCGGGTACTTGAAGTGGTGGTACTCGAGGTTCTCGAGCGTGTGGCTCATGTGCGCCTCGCCGGTGGCGAAGGGCTTCTCCCACAACACGGCGTCGCCACGGCGGATGCGGCTCGTGCCCTGCAGGTCGGCCGGCACCGCACCCGCCAGCAGCTCGGGCCCGACCGAGCAGACGCGCAGCTTCGAATGCGCCAGGTACAGGTAGTTCTGCCGCTCGGTGACATGGTCGGAGAACTCGTTGCCGACCGCCACGCCGAGCCGGCACGGCGTGCCGTCCGGCGCGATCCAGTACAGGCCGACCAGCTCGGGCTCCTCGCCGGCGTCGAGCGCGAACGAGGGCGA
>NZ_CALRZC010000400.1:0-3544 GCF_943372545.1 Variovorax sp. YR752
ACCCCGTGGACCGCGACCGCGTGGCCGTCGTCGGCCTGTCGGCGGGTGCGAGCATGGCGGCGCTGCTGGCCACGCGCTATGCGAACCGCTTTCGCGCCGTGGTCATGCACTCGGGCGTGGCGCCCGGCGCCGCCAAGTCGTCGGCCACCGCGCTCGGCGCCATGCGCGGACAGCACGTGCCGCCGATGCCCGTCACCGCCGTCGGCAAGGCGATGGGCGCCGCGGCCGTCTTCTCGACGCTGCCGCCGCTGCTGGTGCTGCACGGCGACGCCGACGCCGTGGTCGCGCCCAGCAACGCCGTGAGCAGCGCGGCCGTGTGGGCCACCGCCGTGGGCGCGCACGCCGGCCTGCCGCGCGACTTGCAGCGCGGCCAGCGCCGCGCCATGCGCATGACCGACTTCAAGCGCCAGGGCCGCACCCTGGTCACGCTGTGCGAGATCGCGGGGCTCGACCACTCGTGGAGCGGCGGGGCACGGGGGCTGCTGTTCAGCGATCCGATCGGGCCCGATGCCACGCGCATGGCGTGGGCGTTTGCGGCGGCGCAGTTCAAGCGGCTGCGGTGAGTGCCTGACGCCTTGGCGGACAGACTGAGCGTCGAGGTGCGCGACAGCGCTAGGCAGTGGCAGGCGGGGGCAACCCGGACAGCGCCGAGGCCACACGCTGACAGGCGGCGATGAGGTCGCGCACGATGCGTTCATCGATGTTCATGTCGCCTTCGTATTCACCGAGGTTGCGAATCTCGTGCCCCTTGGCCAGCACGCGCCAGACTTCCGGCCCCAGCGACAGGGTGTGTGGCAGCACCTGGAAGACGATGAAGCGGTTGCCCGATCGGTAGCCATGCCATCGCAGCGCCGCGAGGCACAAGGCATGCGCCGCGTTGTAGGCCAGATCGAAGCGGCTTTCCAGCGAGAGCTGGGCGACCTGCGCATCGGCCAGGCGCGCCAGTCCGGAGCGAAGCAAGCCCGCGAACTCGCGTGCATCGGGTGCTTCGGCCGTCAGCGGCTTCGACGGACCGCACAGGTTGTCAAGCGGGGAGGGCATGCGCGTCGCCGATCACCCAGAGCTTGGGCTGTGCCATGACGCGCGTGACGAAAGATTCGCCGTCCTTGAGCTTTCGCATCAGTTCTTTCCTCGTGAACAGGGTCGGATTCACTGTACGGCCGAGGCGCGCCGAGACCGCGTCGAGCGCGAGAAAGAGATCCGAATACGCAAGTTCGTCACTGATCAGCAGCAGGTCGATGTCGCTGGATGCGGTGTCGCTCTTCTTGGCCACCGAGCCGAAGACGAAGGCCGCGTCGATCTTGTCGGCCACCGGCTGCAAGGCATCGCGCAGCGGGCCCGCGAGCCCGAAGGTCTTGCGCACGATGCCGCACAGCTCTTCGAAGATCGGCGCTTCTGCGTTGGCGCGGTAGTGCTTCTGGTTGCCAACACGCGACGTCGTGAGCAGCCCGCTGTCGGTCAGTTGCTGGAGTTCTCGCTGCACCGCGCCCGAGCCCGCGCCGGTAAGCTTGATCAATTCACTGGAAAAGAAGCTTCGGTCCGGCTGGCCGAAGAGGCAACCCAGCACACGCTGCTGCGTGGTCGTGAACAGGGCGTCCGCCAGGCTGGCGGACTTCTCGACAACCGGTGTTGGTGATTTCAATTTACCCATTTTGGGTATGTTAATGCCCAAATTGGGTTTTTTCAACCGTACAGGACTGCCATGGCCGATGACCTGCAATCGCTGACCCAGGCCTTGCGCGATTTCGCGCAGGCTCGCGACTGGGAGCAATTTCACTCCCCCAAGAACCTCGCCGCCGCGCTGTCGGTCGAAGCCGCCGAACTGCTCGAGCATTTCCAGTGGCTCACCGAAGCACAGAGCCGGGCGCTGCCTGAAGACAAGCGCGCCGAGATCGGGAGCGAGATCGCGGACGTCCTGCTCTACCTGCTGCAGCTGGCCGACAAGCTCGGCATCGATCCGGTCGAGGCGGCGAAGCACAAGATGCTTGCCAACGCCGTGAAGTACCCGGTGCCGCCACCCGCCTGAGTACCTCCGTGTACGCCACCCGGCGTATTTCCCCTTGATGGTGCGTTCCGCAGACTCCCTCCATCGCCAGAAAAGCACTGGCGAACGGTTCAATCAACCCGGAGCAGGAGTCCACATGCAACGTCGTTTCACCCTTCAGGCGCTCACCGCCGCCGTCGCGCTGGCCAGCATTGGTGCTGCGCCCGCATTTGCCGCCGACACCATCAAGGTCGGCGTGCTGCACTCGCTGTCGGGCACGATGGCCATCTCGGAAACCGTGTTGAAAGACACGGTGCTGATGGCCATCGACGACATCAACAAGAAGGGCGGCGTGCTGGGCAAGCAGCTCGAGCCCGTGATCGTCGACCCGGCCTCCAACTGGCCGTTGTTCGCCGAAAAGACCAAGCAGTTGCTCGGCCAGGACAAGGTCTCGGTGATCTTCGGCTGCTGGACCTCGGTGTCGCGCAAGTCGGTGCTGCCTGTCGTCGAGGAAATGAACGGCCTGCTGTTCTACCCCGTGCAGTACGAGGGTGAAGAACTCTCGAAGAACGTGTTCTACACCGGTGCCGCGCCCAACCAGCAAGCCATTCCGGCCGTCGATTACCTGATGAGCAAGGAAGGCGGCGGCGCCAAGCGTTGGGTGCTGCTGGGCACCGACTACGTGTACCCCCGCACCACCAACAAGATCCTGCGCGCCTACCTCAAGAGCAAGGGCGTGAAGGACACCGACATCGACGAGAAGTACACGCCCTTCGGCCACAGCGACTACCAGACCATCGTTGCCGACATCAAGAAGTTCTCGGCCGGCGGCAAGACGGCGGTGGTCTCGACCATCAACGGCGACTCCAACGTGCCCTTCTACAAGGAACTGGGCAACGCGGGCCTGAAGGCCAAGGACGTGCCGGTCGTCGCCTTCTCGGTCGGCGAAGAAGAACTGCGCGGCGTGGACACCAAGCCGCTCGTGGGTCACCTGGCCGCATGGAACTACTTCATGTCGATCAAGAACCCGACCAACACCGCGTTCATCAAGCAGTGGGGCGACTACGCCAAGGCCAAGAACATCGCCGGCCACAAGGACAAGCCGCTCACCAACGATCCGATGGAAGCCACCTGGATCGGCATCCACATGTGGAAGCAGGCGGTCGAGAAGGCCAAGTCGACCGACACCGACAAGGTGATCGCAGCCATGGCCGGCCAGACCTTCACGGCGCCGTCGGGCATCGTGTCGAAGATGGACGAGAAGAACCATCACCTGCACAAGAGCGTGTTCATCGGCGAGATCAAGGCCGACGGCCAGTTCGGCGTGGTGTGGAAGACGCCGGGTCCGGTGAAGGCGAAGCCCTGGAGCCCGTTCATCGAAGGCAACGACAAGAAGCCGGATTACCCGGCTGGCAAGTCGATGTAATTCATCGACCAAGTCCCTTGCCTTGCTCCCTCTCCCCTCGGGGAGAGGGCGGGGGTGAGGGCAACGGCGGTCGATCTGGCCGCCGCGCTCGTTGGATGGCCGCTGGCCCTCACCCCAACCCTCTCCCCAAGGGG
>NZ_CALRZC010000401.1:0-3524 GCF_943372545.1 Variovorax sp. YR752
GGATGCGCGTCATCCGGTGGCGCAGCTTTGCCCGAAGAAAAAGCACTGGCAGCACAGCGCTCGTTTGCAGGGGCCGCGCGGCGGGAGGAGACACCCAACGCACGGCTTCCGAAGGTCGGATGTTCCTGATGACTCGCACAAAACCAAAGCAAAGGAATTTGACATGACGAACGCTTTCAACCGCCGCCAGATCGTGAAGACGGGCGGCTCGATGATCGTGCTGGGCGCCGCCGGCGGCGTGGCCGGCCTGGCCCGCGCGCAGGACGGCGCCACCGTGAAGCTCGGCCTGCTGCACTCGCTCTCGGGCACCATCGCCATCGCCGAGGCCTCGCTGGTCGACGCCGAAAAGCTGGCCATCGAAGAGATCAATGCCGCCGGCGGCGTGCTGGGCAAGAAGATCGAGGCCGTGGTCGAAGACGGCGCGAGCGAGAACTCGGTGTTCGCCGAGAAGGCCCGCAAGCTGCTGGAGCGCGACAAGGTCGCGGCCATCATCGGCTGCTACACCTCGGCCTCGCGCAAGGCGCTGCTGCCGGTGCTCAACCAGGCCAAGGGCCTGCTGTTCTACCCGACCTACTACGAAGGCCAGGAGCAGGACAAGCGCGTGTTCTACCCCTCGCAGGAAGCCACGCAATCGGTGATCGCAGCCGTGGAATGGATGGCGCGCGAGAAGGGCAAGAACTTCTTCCTCGTCGGCTCCGACTACATCTACCCGCGCACCTGCAACAAGATCGCCAAGCCCGCCATCACCAAGGCCGGCGGCAAGGTGCTCGGCGAAGAGTACGCACCGCTGGGCCACACCGAGTTCTCGTCGATCATCAACAAGATCAAGGCCGCCAAGCCCGACTGCATCTACAGCACGGTGGTGGGCGGCTCCAACGTGGCCTTCTACAAGCAGCTGCGCGCGGCGGGGCTCGACGGCACCAAGCAGGTGCTGCTGTCGACCGTGGTGTCCGAGAACGAGATCGACGGCATCGGCAAGGACAACGCCGCGGGCTACTACGCCTGCATGGGCTACTTCCAGAGCATCAAGTCGCCGGCCAACGAGAAGTTCGTGAAGGCCTTCAAGGCCAAGTACGGGCAAGACCGCGTGATCGGCGACCCGATGGAGGTGGCCTACAACAGCGTGTACCTGTGGAAGCTGGCGGTGGAAAAGGCCAAGTCCTTCGAGGTCGACAAGGTCACGGCCGCCGCCGCGGGCGTGGAGATCGAAGCGCCCGAAGGCACGGTGCGCGTGCACGCCACCAACCACCACGTGTGGAAGAAGGTGCGCGTGGGCCGCGCGCGGCCCGACGGGCAGTTCGACATCGTGTGGGAATCGCCGCAGCTGGTCGAGCCCAACCCCTTCCCGAAGGTCTGAACGCGATGAACTTCGACATCGCGGTGATGCAGGTGTTCAACGGCGTGAGCCTGTTCACCATCCTGCTGCTCATGGCGCTCGGGCTGGCCATCGTGTTCGGCCTGATGGGCGTCATCAACATGGCGCACGGCGAGCTGATGGCGCTGGGCGCCTACATGACCTACCTGGCGGCGCGCTTCTTTGCGCACTTCGCGCCGGGCTTCATGGACCTGTACCTGTTCGCCGCGATTCCGTTCGCGTTCGCCGTGACCTTCGCGTTCGGCTATGTATTGGAGCGGGGCTTCATCCGCTTCTTCTACGACCGCCCGCTCGATACCCTGCTGGCCACGTGGGGCCTGAGCCTCATGCTGCAGCAGGCTTACCGCTCCATCTTCGGCGCGCAGGAAGTGAGCGTGCCGCTGGCCTCGTGGCTGGCGGGGGCATGGGAGCCGACGGCAGGCATCCAGCTGCCGCTGAACCGCATCTTCATCGTCGGGCTCACGGCCCTCGTCGCGGTCGGCGTGTATCTGCTGCTGTACCGCACGCCCTGGGGGCTGAAGGTGCGCGCGGTGACGCAGAACCGCGCCATTGCCGGCGCGGTGGGCATCGACACGCACCGCGTCGACGCGATGACCTTCGCGCTGGGTTCGGGCCTGGCGGGCATCGCGGGTGCGGTGTTCACGATGATCGGCTCGACCAACCCCGGCACGGGCCAGCTGTACATCGTCGACTCGTTCATCGTGGTGGTGTTCGGCGGCGTGCAGAGCCTCATCGGCACCGCGCTCTCGGGCTTTGCCATCGCGCAGTCGCAGACCTGGCTCGAGTACCTCATGAGCGGCTCGATGGCCAAGGCCACGATCCTCCTGCTGGTGATCGCGGTGCTGTACTTCCGGCCCAACGGCCTGTTCGCCACGCGCGCGAGGAGCTGACGCATGCACGGTCTTTCTCCTCAACGCACACGCGACATCGGCGCGATGGTGGCCGTGCTCGTGCTGCTGGCCGTGGTGCTGCCGCTCACGCTCGACCCGTTCCGCCTGAACCTCATCAGCAAGTACCTGGCCTTCGCGTTCGTCGCGGTCGGCGTGGTGCTCACCTGGGGCTACGGCGGCGTGCTGAGCCTGGGCCAGGGCATGTTCTTCGGCCTGGGCGGCTACATGATGGCGATGTTCCTCAAGCTCGAAGCCTCCGCGCCCGAGCTGCCGGACTTCATGGTGTGGAGCAGCGTCGAGCAGCTGCCCGCGTGGTGGCAGCCCTTCCACTCGCTGGGCTGGACGGTGGTGGGCATCCTCGTGATTCCCGCGGTGCTGGCCTATGTGTTCTCGTACGCGATCTTCAAGCGGCGCGTGAGCGGCGTGTACTTCGCGATCGTCACGCTGTCGCTGGCGCTCACGCTCACGGTGGTGGTGGTCGGCCAGCAGGGCGACACCGGCGGTGCCAACGGCATCACCGATTTCCGCACGCTGCTGGGCTGGGACATCGCCACCGACGAGGCCAAGCGCACGATGTACTTCGTCGAGGTGGCGGCCATCGCGCTGGTGATGATGGTGTCGCTCGCCATCGTGCGCAGCCGCTTCGGCAAGCTGCTGATCGCCATCCGCGACAAGGAAGATCGCGTGCGCTTCAGCGGCTACAACACGGCGCACATGAAGGCCTTCGTGTTCGCGGTGGCAGCCGTGCTCTCGGCCATCGGCGGGGCGTTCTACAGCCTGCAGGTGGGGCTGATCGCGCCGGGCGTGATCGGCGTGGTGGCCTCGGTCGAGATGGTGATCTACGCCGCGGTCGGCGGGCGACTGTCGATTCCGGGCGCGGTGATCGGCGCGCTGCTCATCGGCTTTCTCAAGTCGTACCTGTCGGAGACCTTTCCCGAGGGCTGGCTGTACTTCCTCGGTGCCGTGTTCATCCTCGTGGTGTGGGCGATGCCGAACGGGCTTGCCGGCCTGGGCGAGAAGCTGATGCGCGGTCGCAGCACGGAGGTGGCGCCATGAACGCCACGATGACGATGCCCAACGGCGGCATGCCGCAGGCGGCTGCGGCGTTCTCGCACTCGAACGAGCAGATCCTGCGCATCGAAGACCTCACCGTGTCCTTCGACGGCTTCAAGGCCGTCGACGGGCTGAGCCTTTCGGTCGAGCGCAACGAGCTGCGCGTGATCATCGGCCCGAACGGCGCGGGCAAGACCACGCTGCTC
>NZ_CALRZC010000402.1:0-3466 GCF_943372545.1 Variovorax sp. YR752
CGACGACGTGCTTGGGCTGCTGATCGCCGCGCAGGACGACGGCGGTGGGCTGAGCGAGGACGAACTGCTCGGCAACCTGATCCTGCTGTTCATCGCCGGCCACGAGACCACCACCAACCTGATCGGCAATGGCGCACTGACGCTGCTGCGCCATCCGCAGCAACTTGCGCGGCTGCGCGAGCGGCCGCCGCTGGCCGCCAGCGCCGTCGAGGAGATGCTTCGCTTCGAGGGCTCGGTGAACATGGTGGCGCGTTCGACGACGGCGCCTTATGCCGTGGGCGACACGCTCATCCCCGCCGGCGAGCTGATCTTCTTCATGCTGGCGCCAGCCAACCGCGACCCGGCGGTGTTCGCGGATCCTGACCGTTTCGACATCGGCCGCGATCCGAACCCGCACCTGGCCTTCGGCGCCGGCATCCACTTCTGCCTCGGCGCACCGCTGGCGCGGCTGGAGGGCGAGATCGCGTTCCAGCGGCTGCTGGCGCGCTACCCGGCGCTGGACCTGCCCGACGAACCGCCGCGCTGGCGCCCGTGGATCAACCTGCGCGGCCTGGAGGCGCTGACGCTGGCGGCGCACTGAGCGTCGCCAGCCAGTCCTGCAGGCGCAGGCCGGGGCGGGCGCCCATCGCCGCCGCGGCGTCGTTGAGGTGCGAGATCACGCCGTCGGCCAGGCTCGAGCGCGCCTCGCCGATGCGGGCGCTGTGATGCGACACCGTGCAGGCGGCGATGCCCCGCGCCTGCAGCAGCGGCAGCGCGGCGATGCCGGCGTCGTCGCGGCCGACGCCGGCATCGTTGAACACTGCCAGCCGCACGCCGGCCTCGAGCGCGAAGCGGCCGGCGCTGATGCCGCCGTGCGAGCCGCTCACCACCAGCGCGCCGGCGGCGCGACCGACCGCCTCGGTGATGCTGTCGACGAGCAGCAGCTCAGGCGCGGGCCGGCCCATGGCGACGCCGTGCTCAGTCGCGCAGGGACAGCTTCAGCACGCCACCTCGGGCCCAGGCCTGCACCTCCTCCTGCAGCAGGTAGAGCGTGCGCGGGTGGGCTGCCGCCCACTCGGCGGAGAAGTCCAGCCGGGCCTGCGTGCCCTGGCGCGACAGGCGCAGCACGTCGGTCTTCACCTCGCTGCGGGCGTGGCACTTGATGACGCCCAGGCGCAGGCACAGCACCTGCCAGGCGAAGGTCTCCTGCGTCAGGCTGGTCTCGACCTTGCGCAGCCCGCCGCGCTGGCCCAGGACCAGCTCGCCGACGCGGCGCTGCTGGCTCTGCGAGAAGCCCGGCGCGTCGACATGGGCGAGCACGTAGGCGCTGTGGCGGTGGTGGTCGTGGTGCGAGACCATCATGCCGATCTCGTGCAGCGCGCAGGCCCACAGCAGCTCGCGGCGTGCCTCGCGGCCGGCGCGTGGCTGCACCTGTTCGTACAGCGCCTCGGCAACGCTGGCGACGCGCCGCGCCTGCTGCGCGTCGACCATGAAGCGGCGCTGCAGCTCGCGAACGCTGGCGTCGCGGATGTCGTGGCCGTCCTGCGCCAGCGCCGTGGCGTGAAGGCGCTCGTCGAGGTCGAAGATCACACCCTGGCGCAGCGCGCCGCGCGCCGGCTGCAGCGCGGCGATGCCGAAGTGCGCCGCCAGCGTGTAGAGGATGGCGATGCCGCCGGCGATGACGGCGCGGCGCTCCTCCTTCAGGCCCGGCAGGTCGAGCCGGTCGACGCGTCCGGCATGCAGGCAGCGCTCGATCAGCCAGCGCAGGCCGTCGGGTGTGATGCGGCCATCGCTGATGCCGCTGGCAGCGAGCAGCTGCGACACCGCACCGACCGTGCCCGAAGAGCCCAGCGCCTCGTGCCAGTGGACCGGCGCAAAGGGCTCGAGCGCCTCTTCCAGTTCGGCGCCGGCGGCCACCTGCGCGGCACGAAAGGCGGATTCCGTCAGTCGACCGTCGCCGAAGAAGCGCAGCGACAGGCTGACGCTGCCGACCTGGAAGGATTCGGCACGCAGCGGCTTGCGGCCCTGGCCGAGGATCATCTCGGTGGAGCGGCCACCGATGTCGATCACCAGCCGCGGCACGTTCGAGGGCTGCAGGCGCGCGACGCCGGCGTAGATCAGCCGCGCTTCCTCGCGGCCGGAGATGACTTCGATCGGCCGGCCGAGCACGGTCTGCGCGCGCTGCAGGAAGGCGTCGCGGTTGCGCGCCTCGCGCAGCGTCTGCGTCGCCACGGCGCGGATCTGCTGCGGCGCGAAGCCATTCAGGCGCTGTGCGAAGCGCGCCAGGCAGGCCAGGCCGCGGATGGCCGCTTCTTCGGAGAGCATGCCGTTGGCGTCGAGGCCACCACCGAGGCGCACGGTCTCCTTCAGGTAGTCGATGCGGCGGTAGCGGCCCTCGGCGAGCTGGCCGATCTCGAGCCGGAAACTGTTCGAGCCCATGTCGATGGCGGCAAGCTGGCCAGGCCACCGTGTCTCGAAGTCGAGGGTCACGCGGGAGGGAGACGGCATGCGGCGATTGTGCGGGCAATCCACGTTCGCATCGGGGTCGTGCACCGGCTCCGCGCTGTTCCTAGAATGCGCCGCTTTGACACTCGCGGAGAGCCTCATGCTGCAGCAGGAAGTCGACAGTCTGGTCCCGTCGCGCGATCTCTCGCGCCGGGGTTTCGTGCAGGCGGCGGTGGGCAGCGGCTTTGCCGCCGCGGTGCTGCCGGTGACGGCGCAGACCATCAAGACCGACAGCGAGGGCCTGACGACCGGCGAAGTGACGATTCCCGTGGGCGATTTCAGGATGCCTGCCTACCGCGCTCAGCCTGCCGGCAAGACCGGCCTGCCGGTGATCCTCGTGGTCTCGGAGATCTTCGGCGTGCACGAGTACATCGCCGACGTCGCGCGGCGCTTTGCCAAGCTGGGGTATCTCGCGATCGCGCCGGAGCTGTTCGTGCGCCAGGGCGACGCACAGTCCTACGGCGAGGTGGCCAAGCTGATCTCGGAGGTGATCGCCAAGGTGCCGGACAAGCAGGTGATGGGTGACCTCGACGCCGCGGTGGCCTGGGCCAAGGCCAATGGCGGCGACACCTCGAGGCTCGGCATCACCGGCTTCTGCTGGGGTGGCCGCACGACCTGGATGTACGCTGCCCACAACCCGGCGGTGAAGGCCGCGGTGCCCTGGTACGGGCCGGTGGCGCGCAGCTACTTTCCGGGCGACAAGGCCGCGCTCGACGTGGCCGCCAACGTGAAGGCCGCGGTGCTGGCGCTGTACGGGGCGGCCGACGGCGGCATTCCGAACGACAGCATCGAGAAGATGATCGCGGCCGTGAAGGCCGCGGGCAATGCGAAGGCGGAACTGGTGCTCTACCCGGACACGCCGCACGCCTTCCACGCCGACTACCGACCGAGCTACCGCAAGGAGCAGGCCGAGGACGGCTGGAAGCGCGCCCCGGCCTGGTTCACGGCGAACGGCGTGTGAGGGGACTGCCCCTCGCCCGAC
>NZ_CALRZC010000403.1:0-3441 GCF_943372545.1 Variovorax sp. YR752
GGCGCGCCGACGCCGGTCCCCCGTGGGGACATTCGCTTGCTTGGGGCGGCCCGGCGCGGCGCTCATTGCACCGACTCCATCAGCTGGAAGATGGGCAGGTACATGAGCACGACCACCGTGCCGATCACGCCGCCCATCAGCAGCATCAGCAGCGGGCTGATCAGCCGCGTGACCACTTCGGTGAGCCGGGTCAGTTCCTCGTCGTAGAAGGCGGCCGCCTCGCCGAACATCGCACCGACGCTGCCGCTGCGCTCGCCCACACGCACCATGCGCACCGACACCGGCGTGGTCAGCCCCTGCGCGAGCAAGGCATCCGACAGGCGCTGGCCCTGCTCGACCCCGGCCGTCGCCGCATCGAGCGAGGCGCGCAGATGCGGAGCGATCACGCCGCGTGCGGTGCGCAGCGCCGCCACGGCGGGCACGCCGGCGGCAAGCAGCATGCTCAGCGTGCGATACAGGCGTGCCAGCGCGAGCAGCCGCAGGCGGGCCGAGAGCAGCGGCACCGACCATGCCAGGCCGAGCAACCTTTCGCGCAGCAGCGGCTGTTGCCATGCCGCCCAGGGCGAGGCCATCAGCGCGACTGCAATCGCCGCGCTGGACCACGGGTGCGTGCCGGTCCACTGCCCGATCGCCAGTAGCGCGCGCGAAGCGGCCGGTACGTCACCATCGACACCATCCAGCAGGCCGGCGAAGCGCGGCACCACGTAGACGAGCAGGAACAGCACCACCGCAGCGCCCGCGTACAGCAGCAACAACGGGTAGACACTCGCGCTGACCAGCCGGTCGCGCAGCGTCTCCACCCAGGCCAGGTAGTCGGAGTGAGCTCGCAGGGCATCCTGCAACTGGCCGGTGCGCTCGGCGGAGGAAACCACCGCGATGAACAGGGCATCGAAGGCCTCGGGCCGCACCGCCAGCGCCGCCGAGAAGGACTCGCCGGCCTGCAGGCTCGCCTCGACGGCGGCCAGGGCTGCCGCAGTGGCAGGCGAGTCCTCCTTCTCGCGCAGCGTGACCACCGCCTCCAGCAGCGGAATGCCGGCGGCCAGCAGCACCGACAGTTCCTTGCTGAACAGGCGCAGTGGAAAGCGCTCGGCCCGCCGGCTGCCGGAGGATTCGTTCGCCACTCTGAGCGGCTCGACACCGAGCACCTGGTGCGGCGGCAGCCCGAGCAAGGCCGCCACGGCCTGCGCATCCGGCGCTTCGACACGGCGCGAGACGACGCCGTCGGCTTGCAGGCAACGAACCTCGAAGGTCGGCATTGGTGTCACCAGTTGCCGATGTCGGCATCCTCGCCCTCGCCGCCGGGGCGCCCGTCGCGACCCTGGGTCGAGAGATCGAACTCACCATGCTCGCCGGGACTGCGGTAGATGTAGTCGTGGCCCCAGGGGTCCTTGGGCACGGCCTTGGTCAGGTAGGGGCCGGCCCACTTCGGCTCGTCGGCCGGCCTGACGCGCAGCGCGGCCAGGCCCTGCGCACTGTCCGGGTAGCGGCCGGCGTCGAGCCGGTACTGGTCGAGCGCCTTCTGCAGGCCGTCGATCTGCGCGCGCGCCACCTTCACCTCTGACTTGCCGATCTGCGCAAACAGGCGCGGGCCGACATAGCCCGCCAGCAGGCCGATGATGACCATCACGACGAGCAGTTCGAGAAGCGTGAAGCCGCGAGCGCCGCGGGCGAGTATCGGTTGCATCGGTGGGATGGAGTTCGCGGCAAGGGACGGCGACATGCCGCCCCTGTCTGCAGAGCAGGCTATCTGCCGCCGATGACTCTCGCGTGAAGACAGGTTCCGAACGGATCATTTGCCATGATCCGTTCGGACTACGCCGCGTTCAGCCCGCCTTGCGGTCGCGAAGGCGCACCAGGCTGCCGATCAGTCCCAGCCCGGCCACGGCCAGCGCCAGGGCGCCCGGCTCGGGCACCGGCGTCACGTAGCCGGTGATGCTGGTGGCGTAGCTGTGCAACACGCCGGGCAGCAGCGCGTACTCGCCGGTCAGCGTCGTCGTGGCCCCGCCGGTGGTGAAGAAGCAGCCGCTGGTCTGGCCGATCGGGCACTGAATCGAGCCGGCGTAGGGGTCGGCGTCGCTGAAGCGGAAATAGACGTCGTACTGCGTGCCGCTGCCGCTCTGCGTCACGCTGTAGTCATTGTCGGTGCCGGTGAGCACGAGGTAGCGGCCGTCTGCCAATTGCGGACCGATGGCCAGGCCTTCCCACTTCTCCGGCGAGCGCCCGCCCAGCGCGGCGAGCGTGGCGGCGTCGAGGTCGATCACCTTGCTGCCCTTGACCACCGCACCGGCGAAGCTGCCGCTGGCCGGAAGATCCACGTCGGTGACATCGACGGCCGTGCTCAGGTCGATCTGGTAGACCGACTTGTCGGCGGTGGCCAGCGTGGCGCCGACACCAACGCCGCGGTTGTTGCGCTCGAGCACCAGGAACTTGTCGTTGCCCAGAGCCACGATCGCCGAGATGCCCTGCCCCTGGCCGGCACGGTCGAGCTGGTAGGCGTATTGAGCAACCGCCAGGCCGGTCTCGGTGTCGAACTTGACGATGCGTGTGTACTGCCCGCGCGACGACGAGGTCCAGCCGTCCTGGATGGTGCCGTTCTGCAGCATCGCGTAGGCGTAGCGGCCGTCAGGGCTGATGGCCAGGCCTTCGAAGCCGCGGTTGCCCTCGCGGCCGGACGTCAGCGTCGGCGGCGCGGCGTTGTAGTTCGCCGTGCTGCCGGCGCGCGGCACGAGGTTGTCCGGGATCGTGTACTGGCGCACCAGCTGGCCGCCGCGGTTGAACTCGTAGACCGACGGGCCGTACTCGTCGGAGACGAGGATGTTGCCGGTGACCGGGTTGATCACCATGCCTTCGGGATCGAACGAGTTGCCGAGCACTGAAGGATTCGCAGGCGCCAGCCCGTTGAGGCTGCCGGAGCCACTGCTGAAGCGAACCGTCTGCTGCACCTGGAAGCCGCTGATCGCGCCGGTGCTGCGGTCCACGTCGAGCGTGAAGCGTTGCAGGCGCGTTTCGTAGGACAGCAGGCCGCCGCCCGGGCCGCGGTCGGACAGGCCCCACCACTCGTTGCGGTTCGGGTCGTAGTAGAGATCGGAGAAGAAGCCGAGGCGGCGCTCGGCCGGCGTGCCTGCGCTGAGGTCAGTCGAGCCGCCGTCGATGGCGATGCCGTTGACGAACGCGGCGGGCGAGACGGTCTGCGCTGCGGCCGCGCTGCACAGCGCGCTGATCGCAAGGGCGGTGAGAGTCTTCTTCAAGATGCGATTCCTCGGAAATGGCGGTGGAAGCAAATCACACGACGCTAGGGCCTGTTAACACTAATTGCGCAGCGGTCGTTCTGCATTGACACTGTGTCGATGGAGATCACTGCAGCGCAATTCGCCCAGATCGAGCACTGCCTGCCTCGGCAGCGAGGCAACGTCAGCTTGTCGAATCTGCAGGTGCTCAACG
>NZ_CALRZC010000404.1:0-3425 GCF_943372545.1 Variovorax sp. YR752
TCGGCCGACGCCGGTGCCGGCGCCTGCGCGCTTGCGGGCGCGGCCTGTACAACCTGCGCTTGTGCTTGCGTCTCGCCGTCGGCCCCCACGTCGATCCGGATCAGCTCTGCGCCCACCGCGATCTGCTGGCCCACCTCGCCGCCGAGCGCGAGCACCCGGCCCGCGACCGGCGAGGGAATCTCGACCGTGGCCTTGTCGGTCATCACGTCGGCCAGCACCTGGTCTTCGGCCACCGTGTCGCCGGGTTGCACGCGCCACGCCACCAGCTCCACCTCGGCGACGCCTTCGCCCAGGTCCGGCACCTTGATCGTGTGCGTGCTCATTCAGTTCTCCATGGCGCGCCGGAAAGCCGCGCCGACGCGCGCCGGGCCCGGAAAGTAGGCCCACTCCTGCGCATGCGGATAGGGCGTGTCCCAGCCGGCCACGCGCCCGATCGGCGCTTCCAGGTGATGGAAGCAATGCTCCTGCACCAGCGCCGCCAGCTCGGCGCCGAAGCCGCTGGTGCGCGTGGCCTCGTGCACGATCACGCAGCGGCCGGTCTTCTTCACCGAAGCGACGAGCGTCTGCAGGTCCAGCGGCCACAGGCTGCGCAGGTCGATGATCTCGGCATCGATGCCGGTTTCTTTCGCGGCCGCTTCCGAGACGAAGACCATGGTGCCGTAGGTGATCACCGTCAGGTCGGCGCCGGGGCGGAACACGGTGGCCGATTCCAGCGGCACCGTGTAGTAGCCCTCGGGCACCTCGCCCAGCGGATGGGCCGACCAGGACTCCAGCGGCCGGTCGTGGTGGCCGTCGAAGGGGCCGTTGTACAGCCGCTTGGGCTCGAGAAAGATGACAGGGTCGTCGTTCTCGATCGAGGCGATCAGCAGGCCTTTGGCATCGCGCGGATTGGAGGGCATCACCGTGCGCAGCCCGCAGACGTGCGTGAACAGCGCCTCCGGGCTCTGGCTGTGCGTCTGGCCGCCGTAGATGCCGCCGCCACAGGGCATGCGGATGGTGATCGGCGCGGTGAAATCGCCCGCCGAGCGATAGCGCAGGCGCGCCGCCTCCGACACGATCTGGTCGTAGGCCGGATAGACGTAGTCGGCAAATTGCACTTCCACCACCGGGCGCAAGCCGTAGGCGCCCATGCCGATGGCCGAGCCGACGATGCCGCCCTCGTTGATCGGTGCATCGAACACGCGCGAGCGGCCGTACTTGGCCTGCAGGCCTTCGGTGCAGCGGAACACGCCGCCGAAGTAGCCCACGTCCTGGCCGTAGACGATCACGTTGTCGTCGCGCGCGAGCATCACGTCCATGGCGGAACGCAGGGCCTGGATCATGGTCATCGAGGCCATGGCGTCAGCCCTCGGACGACAGCTGTTCGCGCTGCCGCTTCAAGTGCTCGGGCATGTCCTTGTAGACGTCCTCGAACATCGTGGCGGCGTCGGCGACATGGCCGTCGGCCATGGAGCCGAAGCGCTCGGCCTCCTTCACCGCGGCGTTCACCTGCGAATCCAGGTCTGCCTGCGTCTGCGCGTGCTCCTGCGGCGACCAGGCGCCGATCGCCGTCAGGTGCTGCGCCAGGCGCGGGATCGGATCGCCCAGCGGGAAATGCGCCCAGTCGTCGGCCGGACGGTACCTCGACGGATCGTCCGAGGTCGAATGCGCGCCGGCGCGGTACGTGACCCACTCGATCAGCGTCGGCCCGAGGTTGCTGCGCGCGCGCTCGGCCGCCCAGCGCGAGGCCGCCAGCACCGCGAGGAAGTCGTTGCCGTCGACGCGCAGCGACGCGATGCCGCAGCCGACGCCGCGCGCCGCGAAGGTGGTGGCCTCGCCGCCCGCGATGGCCTGGAAGGTGGAGATCGCCCACTGGTTGTTGACCACGTTGAGGATCACCGGCGCGCGGTACACGTGCGCGAAAGTCAGCGCCGTGTGGAAGTCGGACTCGGCGGTGGCGCCGTCGCCGATCCAGCCCGAGGCGATGCGCGTGTCGCCCTTGATCGCCGAGGCCATGCCCCAGCCCACCGCCTGGATGAACTGCGTGGCCAGGTTGCCCGAGATCGAGAAGAAGCCGGCCCGCTTCATCGAGTAGCACACCGGCAGCTGCCGCCCCTTGAGCGGGTCGCGCTCGTTGGACATCAGCTCGCAGATCAATTCCACCAGCGTCACATCGTCGCGCGCCAGCAGCAGACCCTGCTGGCGGTAGGTGGGAAAGCACATGTCGCCCTGCTGCAGCACCAACGCGTGTCCGATGGCGATCGCCTCTTCGCCGAGGCACTGGATGTAGAACGAGATCTTCTTCTGCCGCTGCGCGATCAGCATGCGGGCGTCGAAGGCGCGCGTCTTCATCATCGCGCGCAGGCCGCGGCGCAGCAGTTCGGGGTCGGCCTCGGGCGCCCACGGGCCGACGGCGCGGCCTTCGTCGTCGAGCACGCGCACCAGCGTGTAGGCCAGGTCGCTGGTGTCGGCCGGCGATGCGTCGATGGGAGGTTTTCGCACCTCGCCGGCACGCGACAGATGCAGGTAGGAAAAGTCGGTTTCATGCCCCGGCCGCCCCGTGGGCTCCGGTACATGCAGACGAAGAGATGCGCCGTGGCTCATCGCGTGGTCTCCGCGCTCGATGGAATCGCTCGCCAGCAAAGCCTAGCGAATTTCAGGCTCGGGCGCAGTCGGCCAATCGCGTATTTCGCAGGTCTTGCCAAACGCAGGGCGACGGGAGACCCGGGGCGCGGCATGCGGCTCCCATGGATGGGGGAGGCGGCGTTTCGGGGCGGCTCCTAGCATCCGCCACCCACAACGAGGAGAGCCCCTGATGAAGATCGCCTTTACTTCCTGCTTCAGTGCCCAGAGCTTCAAACAACAGCCTGTCTGGACCCAGGTCGGCGCCTCCGGCGCCACGCACCTGGTGCTGCTGGGCGACTCGGCCTACTACGACGCGGACGGTTCCGACATCGGCGCGATCAAGGGGATGGGCGCCCATGACTTCGCGCTGCATGCCTTCGGCCGGCTGCGCGACCAGCTCAACCAGAAGGAGTTCGCCAAGCTGGTACGCGACACGAACTTGCGCATCCATCCGATCTGGGACGACCACGACTTTCTGTGGAACGGCGCCTGCGGTGCGCAAATCGAGGGGCAGCCGTCGTACCGGCACTTGCTGGACCCGACCCGCGCGGCGTTCCAGGCCTATCGCGACGCGCTGGATTCGCACGACCCGAAGACCTTTCCCAAGCCCGCCGATGGCTGGAACCTGGGCGTGGCCGAACCCGGCTACCGGACCCTCATGCTGAGCAACGCCGGCGATCCGGATGGCGCGGTGATGCTTCACCTCACCGACGGTCGCAGCTACAAGACCAAGGGCGGCGAGAAGGCCGTGCTCGGCAGCGCGCAGATGAAGAAACTGACGACGGCCATCAAGAACTCGGACGACAAGACGGTGCACCTCA
>NZ_CALRZC010000405.1:0-3338 GCF_943372545.1 Variovorax sp. YR752
GAGCGGCCGCGCGCTGGCCGGTCGGCCGACTTGAAACCTCGCGATCCGCCCTGAACTCCCCGGGGTATCCCTGGAGGACACCATGCACATCGCCTGCGCCCATTGCGGCGCCACCAACCGCGTGCCCGACGAACGCCTGACCGAGGATCCGGTCTGCGGCCGTTGCGGCCAGGCCCTGCTCGCCGGCGAGCCGGTCGAGTTGACCGATGCCAACTTCGACGCGATCACCTCGCGCACCGAGCTGCCGGTGGTGGTCGACTTCTGGGCCAGCTGGTGCGGCCCGTGCCGGATGATGGCGCCTCAGTTCGCGCAGGCCGCGAAGCAGCTCAAGGGCCGCGCGCTGCTCGCCAAGGTCGACACCGATGCCAACCCGCAGGTGGCCTCGCGCTTCGCCATCCGCAGCATTCCGACGATGGTGCAGCTGCAGGGCGGCCGCGAAGTCAAGCGCATGTCGGGCGCGCTGCAGGCGGCGCAGATCGTCGGCTGGGTCGGCTGAGCGCCGTCAGGCAGTCGCTGCGGCGCGCCTGGCCGCGAAATCGACGAACCACGGCACGCAGGCCGCATTCGCCATCGCGTCGAGCTTGAAGACCTGCCCGGGCGGCGTGCCCATCAGCAGCTTCTTCACCGGCAGCTCCATCTTCTTGCCCGACAGCGTGCGCGGGATCGCCTCGACCTGGAAGATCTCGTTCGGCACATGGCGCGCCGAGAGGGCCGTCTTGATCGCGTCCTTCAGGCGCTTGGTCAGCGCGGCGTCCAGCACGACGCCCTCGCGCAGCACGACGAACAGCGGCATGTAGCTCTCGCGGCCGAGGTACTCGAGGTCGACCACCAGGCTGTCGAGCACCTCGGGTTGCGCCTCCACGGCGCGGTACAGCTCGGCCGTGCCCATGCGGATGCCGTGGCGGTTGATGGTGGCGTCGCTGCGGCCGTAGATGATCGCGCCGCCGCGCGGCGTGATGCTGATCCAGTCGCCGTGGCGCCAGACGTTGGGGTACATGTCGAAGTAGCTGTCGCGGTAGCGCTGGCCGCCTTCGTCGTTCCAGAAGCGCAAGGGCATCGACGGCATCGGCTTCACGCAAACCAGCTCGCCGACCTCGTCGACCAGCGCGCGGCCGCGGCCGTTCGCATCGGGTTCGCTCCAGGCCTCGACCGCGGCGCCGAGGCAGCGCACCTGCATCTCGCCCTCGACCACCGGCAGGGTCGGCAGTCCGCCGACGAAGGCGCCGGCGAAGTCGGTGCCGCCGGCGATCGGCGTCAGCCAGATGTCGCGGCCCTCGACCTTCGGCATCTGCTGCCAGATCCAGTGGTAGCCATCGACCGCCAGCGGCGAGCCGGTCGAGCCGATCGCTCGCAGCCGGGACAGGTCGGCCACCGTCGCGGGCTCGATGCCGGCCTTCAGGCAGTTGGCGTAGAAGGCCGCACCGGCGCCGAAGAAGGTCGCGCCGGCATCGGCGGCGAAGCGCCAGATGGTGTTCAGGTCCGGCGCGCCGATGCGGCCGCCCGGATTGCCGTCATAGATGCACACCGTGGTGCCACCGAGCAGGGCGCCGGGCTGGGTGTTCCACATGATCCACCCGGTCGAGCTGTACCAGTGGTAGCGGTCGCCGGTCTCGACGCTGGGCCCGACGTTGTTGTGCAGCGAGCCCATCTTCAGCGCCTCGAGCACGATGCCGCCGTGGCCATGCACGATCGGCTTGGGCAGGCCGGTGGTGCCGCTCGAGTAGACCACCCACAGCGGGTGGTCGAAGGGCAGCCACTCGGGTTCGAACGGGATGTCGCGGCCGGCGGTCAGCGCGGCGAAGTCGTGCAGCGTGCGGCCCTCTGCGGCCCATGCTTCGGCGAGCGTGGCCGCATCGGCGTTCTGGTCACGGTTGCGCAGCAGCACCGCATGCTTCACGCTGGGCAGTTCGGCGAGCAGCTGGCCCAGCACCGCCATGCGATCGTGCTCGACGCCGCCGTAGACATAGCCGTCGACGCCGATCAGCACCTTGGGCTCGATCTGGCGGAAGCGATCCAGCACCGCCAGCGGCCCCATGTCCGGCGAGCAGACCGACCAGATCGCGCCCAGGCTGGCGGTGGCGAGGAACGCGACGATGGTGTGCGGCGTGTTGGGCAGGAAGGCGCAGACGCGGTCGCCGCGCTGCACGCCCATGCCGCGCAGCGCCGCGGCCAGCGAGGCCACCTGCGCGCGCAGTTCGCTCCAGCCGAGCTGCTGCATCTCGCCGCGCTCGCGCATGCGCTCGTTCTGGAACACGACCGCCGGGTGGCCGGCCGCCTGCGCCGCGTCGGCATGGCGCAGCACCTGGCGCGCGTAATTGACCTGCGCGCCCTCGAACCAGCGCGCGCCGGGCATCACCGCCTCGGCGAGCACACGCGCGTGCGGCGTCGGCGACTGGATGTCGAAGTAGTCCCACACCGAGCCCCAGAAGGCCTCCAGGTCGTCCACCGACCAGCGCCACATCGTGTCGTAGCCCTCGGTGGTGGTCGGGTCGAAGTGCAGGTTGCGCTTCTCGGCCAGCCAGCGGCTGTAGCGAAGGATCTGCGGCTCGGGCAGGCTCATGTCGATGTCTCCATGTCGACCCCGGTGTAGACCCAGGTGTCGCGTGCGAACGGGTGGCGCCAGAAGCCGCGTACGCGCGGCTGCAGCAGGTCGTTGAGGATGGTGTGCACGCGCACCTTGTAGGGCATGTGCGCCACCAGCATGTTCTTGGCCTCGCGCATCAGCGCCTCGCGCTGCGTGCCGTCGGGCAGCTCGCTCTGGCGCTCGAACAGGCGGTCGAAGGCCGGCAGCGCGAAGCGCGAGTCGTTCGACTCGTTGGCGTTCGGCCCGTAGGCGATGCCGAGGAAGAAGCCGCCGTCGGGCGACTGCGCCACCCAGCTGTAGCCCCACATCATCAGCTGTGCGTTGCGGCTGCGCTTGAGCAGGTCGCCCCAGGTGGCCACCTCGAACTCGATGCGCAGCCCGACCTTGGCCAGGTTCTTGCGCCACAGCTCGTTCTGGCGACGGGCCAGCTGGTCGTGCGTCGAGGCCAGGCGCAGCAGCAGCGGCGAGCCGTCGGGCATCTCGCGCCAGCCGTCGCCATTGCGGTCGAGGTAGCCGTGCAGGTCGAGCAGCGCCTTGGCACGCGCCGGGTCGTGCTGGCTCATCTCGCTGCGGTAGTCGGCGTCGTAGCCGGAGGTGAAGGGCGGCACGGTGGACTGCGCCGGCACGCCCTGGCCGTGGCGCACCAGGCGCAGCTCTTCCTCGCTGTCGCAGGCCAGCGCGACGGCGCGGCGCAGTGCCACCTTGTCCGGCGTGTGGCCGCCGACCACCGGGTCGAGCATGTTGAAGTAGGTCA
>NZ_CALRZC010000406.1:0-3251 GCF_943372545.1 Variovorax sp. YR752
ACCACCGCGAGGTCGTGGCTGATGAGCAGGTAGCTGATGCCGAACTGCTGCTGCAGGTCCTGCATGAGGTTGAGCACCTGGGCCTGCACCGAGACGTCGAGTGCGCTCACCGGTTCGTCGGCCACGATGAGCTTGGGGCGCGTGATGAGCGCACGTGCAATCGCGATGCGCTGGCGCTGTCCGCCCGAGAATTCGTGCGGGTACTTGTCGAGGTCGGTGGTGCGCAGGCCGACGGCGGCGAGCGCCTCGGCGGCGCGTTCGCGTTGTTCGGCGCGGCGCGTTTCGGCCAGCGCTTCGAGCGGTTCGGCGACGATGCGCGCGACGGTCTGGCGTGGGTCGAGCGAGCCGTACGGGTCTTGAAAGACCATCTGGAAGTCGCGCCGCGCCGTGCGCAGGTCGGCCTTCGAGAGCGTGTGCAGGTTGCGGCCTTCGAGCGCGACGCTGCCCGAGGTCGGTGTGTCCAACGCCATCACGAGGCGCGCGATGGTCGACTTGCCAGAGCCCGATTCACCGACGATTCCCAGGCTCTTGCCAGCCTGCACGTCGAAGCTCACGCCGTTGAGCGCCTTCACGGTGGGCGGCGGGCCGAAGAGCTTTTCGCGCGGCAATGCGTAGTGCCGCACGAGGTCGGTCACTTGCAGCAGTGGGGGCAATGAACTCATGGTGTGGCGGCTTGTTCGGCCGCAATTTCTTCGAGGCGCAAGCAGCGCACCGCATGGTCAGGCGGCAGCACCGTGGCGGACGGTCGCGTGGCGTGGCAGGCATCCACCGTGTAGGCGCAGCGTCCCGCGAACGGGCAGCCCGGCGGCAGGTCGACCAGCTCGGGCACGCTGCCACGGATGGTCGCCAGGCGCAGCCCGCGCGGCGCGCCGATGGCGGGGCGCGCGGCGAACAGGCCTTGCGTGTAGGGGTGGGCGCGCTTGGCGAACACGGCGTCGGTGGGGCCGCTCTCGACCACGCTGCCGCCGTACATCACGAGCATCTTCGAGACCGTCTGCGAGATCACGCCGAGGTCGTGCGAGATCAGGATGAGCGCCATGCCGCGCTCGGCCACGAGGCCCTGGATGAGCTCCAGGATCTGCTTCTGGATCGTCACGTCGAGCGCGGTGGTGGGCTCGTCGGCGATCAGCAGGTCGGGGCCGCAGGCCAGGGCCATCGCGATGCCGATGCGCTGGCGTTGGCCGCCCGAGAACTGGTGCGGGTACGCATCGAGGCGCGAGGCGGCATCGGGTATGCCGACACGGTCGAGCAGCGCGAGCACTTCCTTGCGCGCCTCGGCCTTCGACAGGCCGCGATGCAGCCGCAGCGGTTCGCTGACCTGGCGCACGATGGTGTGCACCGGGTTCAGCGCCGTCATCGGCTCCTGGAAGATCATGCCGATGCGGTTGCCGCGGATTTGGCACATGTCTTTTTCGTCGCGCCCGACCAACTCGGTGCCGTCGAAGCGGATGCTGCCCGTGACCTTCGCGGTGGAAGGCAGCAGGCCCATGAGCGACATCACGGTGATCGACTTGCCGCAGCCCGACTCGCCGACGATGCCCAGCGTTTCGCCGCGCTCCAGCGAGAAGGAAATGCCGCGCACGGCTTCGGCCGGGCCGCGCTGCGTCTGCAGGCCGATGTGGAGGTCGTTGACTTCGAGAAGCGCCATGACGTGCTTGTTTACCTCGCGCGCGCCAGACGCGGATCGAGCAGGTCCCGCAGGCCGTCGCCCATCAGGTTCAGGCCGAGCACCGCGAGGGCGATCGCCATACCGGGGAAGACGGCCAGCAGGGGCTGCTGGAACATGAGGGTCTGGGCTTCGCTGAGCATGCGGCCCCACGAGGGCTGGGGCGGCTGCGTGCCGAGGCCGAGGTAGGAGAGGGCGGCTTCGGCCAGGATGGCGATGGCGAAGCGGATGGTGATCTGCACGATCAGCACGGCGGAGATGTTGGGCAGCACGTGCTGCATCGTGATCGCGAAGCTGCCCTTGCCGCAGGCGCGGGCCGCGGCGACGTACTCGCGCGACCAGATCGCATTGGCCGAGGCGCGCGTGATGCGCGCGAAGGTCGGGATGTTGTAGATGCCGATCGCGACGATGGCGTTGACGATGCCCGCGCCGAACACGGCGGTCATCATGATGGCCGACAAGATCGCAGGGAACGCGAGCGTGAAGTCCGACAGGCGCATCACGGCTTCTTCGATCCAGCCGCGCCTCGCAGCAGCGAGCAGGCCCAGCGCTGTGCCGACGACAAGGCCGATGCCGACGGCGATCACGCCCACGAGGATGGACGCACGCGCGCCCACCAGCAGCAGCGAGGCCACGTCGCGACCGAACGCATCGGTACCAAGCCAGTGCGTGGCCGAGGGGCTCTGCATCTTGTTCGCCATGTCCATCGCGTAGGGCGACCAGGGCGTCCAGACCAGGGAGAGCACGGCAGCGATCAACAGCAGCAGGCTCAGCACGCCGCCGATCACGAAGCTGCGGTGGTGCAGGGCGCGGCGCCAGAAGCCCGGCACCTTGAGCGCGGCAGCGCTGGGAATGGTGGTGGCGCTCATACGTCGCTCGCCTTGATGCGCGGGTCGATGACGGCGTACAGCACATCGACCACGAAGTTCACGATGACCACCATGGCCGCGAGCAGCATCACGCAGTTGCGCACCACGATCAGGTCGCGGTTGCTGATGGCCTGGAAGATGAGGCGGCCCAGTCCGGGCAGATAGAACACGTTCTCCACCACGATGGTGCCGGCCAGCAGCTCGGAGAACTGCATGCCCATGACGGTGATGACGGGGATCATCGCGTTGCGCAGCACATGGGTCCACAGCACCATGCGCTGGGACACGCCCTTGGCGCGCGCGGTGCGCACGAAGTCTTCGCGCATCACCTCGAGCACGGCCGAGCGCGTGATGCGCGCGAGGATTGCGGCCTGCACCACGGCCAGCGACAGCGCCGGCAGCAGCAGCGACTTCAGTCCCGCAAAGATGCCTTCACCCCAGCCCTCGAAGCCACCGGCGGAGAACCACTGCAGCTGCACCGAGAACACGAGGATCAGCAGGATCGCGAACCAGAAGTTGGGAATCGCGATGCCGACTTGCGCCATGCCCATGAGGCCGACGTCGCCGAGCTTGTTGTGGCGCGCGGCAGCGGTGACGCCGACGAGCAATGCGATCACGACTGTCAGGCTCATCGCCATTACGGCCAGTGGCACGGTGAGGGCCAGGCGCTCGAGGATCAGGTCGATGACGGGCGAGCTGTAGGCGTAGCTGTCGCC
>NZ_CALRZC010000407.1:0-3246 GCF_943372545.1 Variovorax sp. YR752
ACGGCGGTGAGGTTGCGCGCGTCCATCGGCGCACGCGCGCCGGGGCCCGACTCGCCGCCCGACAGTCCCTTGAGATAACCCGTGACCATGCCGAGCGCATCGGTCTCGGCCTGCAGTGCGGCCTTCTGGTCTTCGAGTTCGCGGATGCGGCCGTCGAGCGCGCTGGTGGCGCAGTTCGCCGAGAGCTCGCGGGCCTCGCTGAGCACCGAGGTCTCGCCCACGCGCACCGCCGCGCCGGCCGACACCTGCAGGCTCTGCACATCGAGCCCGGCCGGCAGGCAGGCAAAAGTGACCGAGCGGCTGCCCGCCGCGACGCGCGCCACGCGCTCCACCGTGGCACTGCCGGGGTAGACCTTGACCTGCGTGATGCGCGAGGCATCGGCCTGCAGCTGCGCGTGGGCGCCGGCGCCGGCGGTCAGCCAGAGGGCCGCGATCGCGGTGGCACGCAGGAGGGGACGGGCGGAGAACGGTGTGTGCATGGAAAGCCTTCCGGAAGAAAGTCAGTGACGAATCTCTGCTTCTACGGACGAGGCGGGCGAACGGGGTTAAGGCGTTGCCAAGTTTTTTTTCATGACGCCGATGTGACGCGGGTGCGCTGCTGTCGCGCATGCATCTGCCGGCGGCGGATCGGTCACCCAAGAGACGGCGCGCGGCGGCCCGGCTTTCTAGAGTGGGCCTCACTTTCCATCCACGTTCATCTTGAGAGGACACCCACCATGCTCGACACGATCCAGGCCATCAACCGTTCCGCCGCCTTCAACCGCTGGGCCGGCTTCGACGTCACGCAGGCCGCCGACGGGCAGGCCGAACTGCGCATGCAATGGCGCGAGGAAGACATGGGCCAGTACACCGGCTTCCTGCACGCGGGCATGATCGCCGCGCTGCTCGACACCGTGAGCGGCTTCGCGGCCGCCACCGTGGCGGGCCGCGTGCTGGCTTCGCATTTCTCGATCAACTGCATCTCGCCCGCCATCGGCGAAGCCTTCGTGGCGCGCGGGCGCGTGGTGAAGGCGGGGCGCAAGCAGGTGTTCGTCGGGGCCGAGCTGTTCGCGCAGCCTGCCGGTCAGGGCGACGACGCGCTCAAGCTCGTGGCGACGGCGAACGCCATCCTGGTGCCGGTGGACGAGGCGTCGACGACGCCGAAGCCGAAGCAGGCGGCGTAACCACCGCGGGCTCGGCCTCGGGCCTGCGCTTCAGCCCGAACAGCGGCCGCAGCCAGCCGATGCGGCGGATCAGCCCGTCGGTCAGCAGCCAGCAGCCGGCGATCGTCACGACGACCAGCGCCATCGGCTCCCACGCCGGCCCCAGTGCGAGCGGGGCCAGCAGCGCAATCCCGGCAACGATCAGCGTCTGGTGCAGCATGTACCAGGGGTAGACCGATTCGTTGGCCCAGCGCAGCCACGGCCAGGGGCGGTTCAGGTAGCGATGGCCATGGCCCAGGATCGTGGCGACCGCGAGCCACAGGTAGGCATTGCGCAGCACGTCCATCAGCAGCCCCTTGGGCGGAACGACGGCCCCGATGCGCAGCGCGATGAACGCGCCGATCATTGCCACGGCCAGCAGCAGCGACATGCGGCGCAGCCGTTCGAGCTCGCGCCAGATGCCCGTGTCCACGCCCATCCAGTAGCCGTAGAGGAACACGGTGAAGTAGATGCTGTGCAGATGGAAGTCCCACACCAGGTTGTGCGTGGCCGGGAAGTGCCGGGCCAACAGCACCGTCCACACCACGAGCGGCAGCGCGGGCAACACGAGCAGCTGCCAGCCCCGCAGCCCGTTGAAGCGCCGCCGCACCCACTGCCCGGCGGCCGAGCGCCACAGCGGCAGCGTCAGCGCGACCAGCGCCGTGTAGAGAAACAGGTAGGGCAGGTACCAGAGGTGGTTCCAGGTGATGCCGAACTCCGCCCCCGCGAACGCCCCCTTGGGCCACGGCGCGCCCATCGACAGGTAGCGCAGCAGGAAGGTGCCGAAGCCCGGCGCCACCAGCCCGCGCGCCACGCCCTCGGCATAGGCCTGGTAGGGCACGACCACCGCCATGCCGAAGGCCAGCGGCAGCATCAACCGCAGACCCCGGCTGCGCAGCAGCCCCCAGGTGCCCTGGCCCCGGCTCAAAAATCCGAGCGACACGCCCGAGATCAGAAACACCAAGTCCATGCGCCACAGGTTAAGCACCCGCATCGGCCACGGCAGCCAGTCGGCCGCATGCGGGCTCTTCAGGTGCCAGGGCCAGTCGGCCACGTAGTACATGCCCACGTGATAGAGGATGACGAGCAGGAAGGCGAGGGCGCGCAGGGCGTCGATGTCGTGGCGGCGCGGCGACGTGAGGGCTGAAACGGAATCGGAGGGCATGGCGGGCTCCCGGAATGAAGAAACGGCGGTCATCGTGGTCCCCGCGCCCGCCCCACGGACCCTCGCCGGGACGGATCGCCCTGGATTTGTGACGAACGGTGGCCCCCAGGGATGAAATCCGGCCCCGGTTCGCGAGAATCCCCGCATGAGCGAGCCGCGCAAGAACCTCTACGAGCGCTACGAACCGATCCGGCGGTATGTCGAGGTCGGCTTCTGGATCGTGTTGATGACGGTGCAGGCCGTGATCAGCACCGTGGTCGCGCTCATCGACGCCCGCAGCCGCGCCGTGCCGCGCGCCAACTGGGAAGTCATTACCTGGGAGGTGTCGAGCCACGTCGCGCTGCTGGCCCTGGTGCCGGTGCTGGTGGCCGTGGAGCGCCGGCTGTCGCCGCTGGCGCGCGACCACTGGGTGCGCTTTCTCGCCGGGCATCTGCTGGCGAGCGTGCTGCTGAGCCTGGCGCACGTGACGGCGATGTTCGGGCTGCGCGCCGCGGTGTATGCCGCCGCCGGCGAGCCCTACGACTTCGTCGGCGCCATGGGGCGATGGGGCTACGAGTACCTGAAGGACGTGCGCGTCTACGCCTCGATGGTCTTCGGCGTCTGGGCCTACCGGCTGTTCATGCTGCGGCTGCAGGGCGAGGCGCGCGTGCTCGATCCGCCGGAAGAAGGGGTGGCGCCGGTGCCCGAGGCGCTGGCGGAACCGGAGGGGATCGAACCCTCCATGCACGAATTGCCCGTGCCCGCAGTGCCGACGCCGGCCCGCCCCGAACGCTTCCTCGTGCGCAAGCTGCGCCGCGAATTCCTCATCGCCGCCACCGACATCGACTGGCTGCAGGCCGAGGGCAACTACGTCGGCCTGCACGTCAACGGCCACGACTACCTGCTGCGCGCCACGCTCAC
>NZ_CALRZC010000408.1:0-3235 GCF_943372545.1 Variovorax sp. YR752
CGTCGGTGAAGTACTTGTTCTGGTAGTCGTAGGCGCCCTCGGGCGCGACGATGCGGATCACCGGCAGCGCGCGCGCGTTGTCGCCCTCGCCGAGCACCGGGCAGGTCAGCTCGTCGCCCTCGATGAACTCCTCGCACAGCACCACGTCGTCGTGCCTGGCGGCCAGGGCCACCGCGTCCTGCATCTGCGAGTAACCCTTGACCTTGGTGACGCCGATCGAAGAACCCTCGTGCGGCGGCTTGACGATCAGCGGCAGGCCGAGTTCGTCGGGCACCTGGATCACGCGCTCACGCGACTGCGCGTCGCGCGGCAACGTCACGTACTTCGGCGTCGGCAGGCCGACCGCCTGCCAGAGGCGCTTGGTCATCACCTTGTCGATGGCGATCGCCGAGGCCATCACGCCCGATCCGGTGTAGGGGATGCCGAGCAGCTCGAGCGTGCCCTGCACGGTGCCGTCCTCGCCGTGGCGGCCGTGCAGCGCGATGAAGCAGCGCGCGTAGCCATCGCGCTTGAGTTCGACGAGATCGCGTTCTGCCGGATCGAAGGCATGCGCGTCGACGCCCTGCGATTGCAGCGCGGCCAGCACGCCGCCGCCGGACATCAGCGAGATCTCGCGCTCGGCCGAGCTGCCGCCCATCAGGACGGCCACCTTGCCGAGGCTCTTCGGGTCCACTGTCGTGTTCATGCCGCGGCTCCCAGCAGTTCGACCACGTGCTGCGCCGTGCCGCCGATCGAGCCGGCGCCCATGGTGATGATCACGTCGCCGTCCTTCGCCTGTGCGGCGATGGACTGCGGCATGGCGACGATGTCGTCGACGAACACCGGGTCGACACGCCCGGCCACACGCAGCGCGCGGGTCAGCGCGCGGCCGTCGGCGGCGACGATCGGCGCCTCGCCGGCGGCATAGACCTCGGCGAGCAGCACCGCATCGGCGCTGCCCATCACCTTGACGAAGTCCTCGAAGCAGTCGCGCGTGCGGGTGTAGCGGTGCGGCTGGAAGGCCAGCACGATGCGCCGGCCCGGAAAGGCGCCGCGCGCGGCGGCCAGCACCGCGGCCATCTCGACCGGGTGATGGCCGTAGTCGTCGATCAGCGTGAAGCGCCCGCCGCCGCTGGCGTTCACCTCGCCGTAACGCTGGAAGCGCCGCCCCACGCCACGGAACTCGGCCAGCCCCTTCACCACCGGCGCGTCGGGCAGCTCCAGTTCGGTGGCCACCGCGATGGTGGCCAGCGCGTTGAGCACGTTGTGCTCGCCGGGCAGGTTCAGCGCCACCTCGAGGTCGGGCATGCGCACGCCGTTGCGGCGCTGCACGGTGAAGCGCATCGTGCCGCCTTCCTGCGCCTGCACGTTCACGGCGCGCACCATCGCGTCCTCGCCGAAGCCGTAGCTGATCAGCGGGCGCGAGATCATCGGCATGATCGAGCGCACGCCGGTGTCGTCGGCGCACAGGATGGCGGCGCCGTAGAAGGGCATGCGGTGGATGAAGTCGACGAAGGCCTGCTTCAGCTTCGCGAAGTCGTGGCCGTAGGTGTCCATGTGGTCGGCGTCGATGTTCGTGACCACCGCCATGATCGGCATCAGGTTCAGGAACGACGCGTCCGATTCATCGGCCTCGACGACGATGTACTCGCCCGAGCCGAGCCGCGAGTTCGCGCCGGCGGCGTTGAGCTTGCCGCCGATGACGAAGGTCGGGTCGACGCCGGCTTCGGCGAGCACGCTGGTGACCAGCGAGGTGGTGGTGGTCTTGCCATGCGTGCCGGCGATCGCGATGCCCTTCTTCAGGCGCATCAGCTCGGCCAGCATCACCGCGCGCGGCACCACCGGGATGCGCTTCGCACGCGCGGCGATCACTTCCGGGTTGTCGCCCTTCACCGCGGTGGAGGTGACCACCGCTTCGGCGCCGGCGATGTGCGCAGCGTCGTGGCCGATCTGCACGCGGATGCCCAGCGAGGCGAGGCGGCGCGAGGTGGCGCTGTCGCTCTGGTCGGAGCCCGACACCGCGTAGCCGAGGTTGTGCAGGATCTCGGCAATGCCGCTCATGCCGGCGCCGCCGATGCCGACGAAGTGGATGTGCTTGACGGCATGTTTCATGCGGCCACCAGTCTTTCGATCTCATCGGCGACGCGCGACGCCGCCTTCGGTTTGGCCAGTGCACGGGCCTTCGTTGCCATCGTGAGCAAGGCCTCGCGCGTCAGGCCGGAGAGAGTCTCGGCCAGCCGCTTGGGCGACAGCTCGGTCTGCGGCAGGTGAATGCCCGCGCCCTGCCCGGCCAGCCACATCGCGTTGTCGCGCTGGTGCGAGGTGGTGCTGACCACCAGCGGCACCAGCACCGCGGCCACGCCGGCGGCGCACAGTTCGCTGACCGTCACGGCGCCGGCGCGGCACACGATCACGTCGCAGTCGGCCAGGCGCTGCGCCATATCGTCGATGAAAGGCAGCAGTTCACCTTCCACGCCGGCGCGTTCGTAGCCAGCGCGCACATCGTCGAGGTTGTTGCTGCCGGTCTGGTGGGTGACCTGCGGGCGCTTCGCCATGTCGATCATGGCCAGTGCCTGCGGCACCGCCTCGTTCAGCGCCCGCGCGCCCAGGCTGCCGCCGACCACCAGCACACGCAGCGGCCCGCTGCGGCCGGCGAAGCGCTGTGCCGGTTCGGGCAGCGCCTCGATCTCGGCGCGTACCGGGTTGCCGGTGACCACCGCGTTCTTCACCTTGGCGGTCGCCGCGCCGTCGAAGCCGAAAGCGATGCGGTCGGCCACCGGCAGCAGCGCCTTGTTGCTCATCAGCAGCGCGGCATCGGCATTGACCAGCAGCAGCGGCTTGCCGAGCAGCGAGGCCATCAGCCCACCGGGGAAGCAGACGTAGCCGCCCATGCCGAGCACGGCGTTCGCCCGGCGTGCACGCAGGATGCGCAGGCAGCTCCAGAACGCCGCCAGCAACCGCAGGCCGCCGGTCATCGTGTGCAACAGGCCCTTGCCGCGCAGCCCGCTGAAGGTGATGTTGTCCATCGGGATTCCCGAGGGCGGCACCAGCTTGTTCTCCATGCCGTGCGTGGTGCCCAGCCAGCTCACCGTCCAGCCGCGCGCGAGCATCTCGCGCGCGACCGCGAGGCCGGGGATCACGTGGCCGCCGGTGCCGGCCGCCATCACCACGAGGTGGCGGCTCATGAGCGCCCCCCACGCATCAACTGTCGATTCTCGACATCGATGCGGATGACGATCGCCAGCGCGACCAGGTT
>NZ_CALRZC010000409.1:0-3229 GCF_943372545.1 Variovorax sp. YR752
CGCCACGGAGACCATGTCGAGCCCGTCGGCCTCGGTGAGGCAGGTGGTCTCGGTCGTGACCTTGGTGAGCTCCGACAGGAAGGGCGTGGCCACGTCGATCAGCGCATGGGCCGAGAGGTAGTTGAAGCCGATCTCCATCACGCGGGGCGTGAGCTGGTAGCGCCGCGTCTTCGGGTGCTTGCGCAGGTAGCCGAGCTTTTCGAGCGTGAACACCATGCGCTGCGCCGAGCTCTTGGTGATGTCGGTGGCGGCGGCCACGTCGGCCAGCGTCATCGTGCGGCGGCTGGCGCTGAAGGCGCACAGCACGGCCAGGCCTTTTTCCAGCGACTGGTTGAACAGAAGGCTGGGGCTGTCGTCCTGCGGAACGGCGGATTCGAGGGGGGCGTCCATGGATTCGAGTATAGCGGGAAGACTCAATCGAATCGCATATCGATTCTTAAAACGCGACTAGTGGTTTTCATTAATTGAATGAAGATTCAAATCAATCGATTATTGGCACGAATGCTGCATCGGTTCCGGTCTCTCTTTTCCATCCTTTCACCTTCCTCTTCCTCAGGAGTGCTCTCATGAAACGAGTCGTTCGTCACCTTCATCGCCTGGCCACGGGCCTGACACTGGCCGCCAGCGTCGGGCTGGCCTGTGCCCAGGGCGCGGCACCCGCCGCCACTCCCGCACCTGCGAGCTACAACGTGGGCGCCACGGCCACGGGCGTGCCCTTCACCTTCCTCGATGTGAAGACGAACTCGATCCAGGGAATGATGGTCGACACCGTCACGGCCGTCGGCAAGGCGGGCGGCTTCAGCGTGAACGTGCAGCAGACGGTGTTCTCGGCGCTGATTCCCTCGCTCACGGCGCGCAAGGTCGACATCATTTCGGCCGCCATGCTGAAGACGCCCGCGCGCCAGGAGGTGGTCGACTTCAGCGACCCCGTGTATTCCTACGGCGAAGGCCTGATCGTCAAGGACAGCGACACGCGCCCCTATGTGTCGCTCGACGAACTCAAGGGCGAGGTGGTCGGCGCGCAGGTGGGCACCGTGTTCCTGGACATGCTCAACAAGAAGGGCATCTTCAAGGAGGTGCGCAGCTACGACTCGGTGGCCGACATGACGCGCGACCTGTCGCTCGGCCGCATCAAGGCCGGCCTGGGCGACCAGCCCGTCATCGCCTACCAGCTGCGCCAGGCCGCTTTCAACGGCGTCAAGCTGGTGCAGAGCTACAAGTCCGTGAACGTGGGCGACGTGTGCCTGGTGGTGCGCAAGGGCGACACGCAGACGCTCGAGCGCCTGAACAAGGCCATCGCCAAGGTCAAGGCCGACGGCACGCTGGCCGCCATCGTGGGCAAGTGGGGCATCTGAGATGAGCAGCTTCCTGCAGAACGCGCAGGAGTTCCTGCCCATCCTGCTGCAGGGCGCGGTGGTCACGGTGCAGGTCACCGTGCTGTCGTTCCTGCTGAGCAGCGTGCTCGGGCTGGCCTTTGCGCTGATGAAGCTGTCGCCGGTGCGCGCGCTGTCGGTCACGGCCGACGTGGTCATCAACGTGATCCGCGGGCTGCCGATCATCGTGCAGCTGTTCTACATCTACTTCGTGCTGCCCGAGTTCGGCGTCGAGCTCACGGCGTTCCAGGCCGGCGTGATCGGGCTGGGCATTGCCTACTCGGCCTACCAGGCGGAGAACTTCCGCGCCGGCATCGAGGCGGTCGACCCGGGCCAGCGCGAAGCGGCGCAGGCGATGGGCATGCGCTCGATGCTGATCATGCGCCGCGTGATCCTGCCGCAGGCCTTTCGCATCGCGCTGCCGCCCTACGGCAACACGCTCGTGATGATGCTGAAGGACTCGTCGCTGGTGTCCACCATCACCGTGGCCGAGATGACGCGCGCGGGCCAGCTCATCGCTTCGTCCACCTTCCAGAACATGACCGTCTACACGCTGGTCGCCCTGCTCTACCTGCTCATGAGCCTGCCGCTGGTGTGGGGCCTGCGCCGGCTCGAGAAGCGCTTTGCCGCCGGGAGAAAGAAACCATGATCGACGTCCGCGGACTCGAAAAGAATTTCGGCGCGCACCGCGTGCTGCAGGGCGTGAGCCTGCACGTGGATGCGGGCGAGGTGGTGTGCCTCATCGGCCCGTCGGGCTCGGGCAAGTCGACGGTGCTTCGCTGCATCAACGGGCTGGAGTCTTACGAAGGCGGCGAGGTGCGCGCCTTCGGCGAGCGCGTCGACCGCGCGGCGCCCACCATCCACCGGCTGCGCAGCCGCATGGGCATGGTGTTCCAGCGCTTCAACCTGTTCCCGCACCGCACGGTGCTGGAGAACGTGATGGAAGGCCCCGTCTTCGTGCAGAAGCGCCCGCCCGCGCAAGCCCGCGACGAAGCGCTCGCGCTGCTGGCCAAGGTCGGCCTGGCCGAGAAGGCGCAGGCCTGGCCCGCGCAACTGTCGGGCGGCCAGCAGCAGCGCGTGGCCATTGCGCGCGCACTGGCCATGAAGCCCGAGGCCATGCTGTTCGACGAGCCCACCTCGGCGCTCGACCCCGAGCTGGTGGGCGACGTGCTGGGCGTGATGCGCGCGCTGGCCGACGAAGGCATGACGATGATCGTCGTCACGCACGAGATGGGTTTTGCGCGCGAGGTGGCCGACCGCGTGTGCTTCCTGCACAGCGGCAGCATCGTCGAGGAAGGCCCGGCCGCGCAGGTGCTCGGCGCGCCGAGTCATGCGCGCACGCAAGACTTTTTGCGCCGCGTGCTGCATCCGTCGACGGGCGCAGCGGCATGAGCGACATGAGCGCCATCGCCATGCCGCCTTCGCTGTGGGCCGCCACCGCGCCGGCCGCGTCGCCCACGCCGCCGCTGACCGAATCGCGCCATGCCGACGTGCTGGTCGTGGGCGCCGGCTTCACCGGCCTGAGCGCCGCGCTGCACCTGGCCGAAGCGGGCGCGCGCGTGTGCGTGCTCGAAGCCGGCGAGCCCGGCTGGGGCGCCTCGGGGCGCAACGGCGGGCAGGTGAACCCCTCGCTCAAGCACGACCCCGACGACCTCGTGCGGCTTTACGGCTCGGCGCGCGCCGAGCCGCTCATCGAGGCCGTGTCGCACTCCGCCGACCTGGTGTTCGACCTCATCGCGCGCCATGGCATCGACTGCCAGCCCGTGCGCAACGGCTGGCTGCAGGTGGCCTATTCGCCGAAGCACGTCGGCGGGCTGCACGCGCGTGCACGGCAATGGGAGCGTCGCGGCGTGCCC
>NZ_CALRZC010000410.1:0-3164 GCF_943372545.1 Variovorax sp. YR752
GCGCTGCGCTCGCGGCCGGCGATCAGGCCCAGGCGCAGGTTCTCCAGCACGCTCAGGCCCGGCACGATGCGGCGCTCCTCCGGCACGTAGGCCAGGCCGCGGTGGTAGCGCGCGTGGGCCGGCTGGGCGAGGATCTCCTGCCCGTCGAAGCGCACGCTGCCGCCGCGCTTGGCGAGCAGGCCCATGATCGCCTTCAGCGTGCTGGTCTTGCCGGCGCCGTTGCGGCCCATCAGCGTGACGATCTCGCCTTGCTTCACCTCGAAGCGCAGGCCCTGCACGACGTGGCTGCGGTCGTACCAGGCGTCGAGCCCGTTGACTTCCAGCATCGGATTCATCGTCAGCCCTGGCCGAGGTAGACGCGGCGCACGTCGTCGTTGGCGCGGATCTGCTCCGGCGTGCCCTCGGCGAGGAACTCGCCGTGGTGCAGCACCAGCAGCCGCTCGCAGATGCCCATCACCAGCTTCATCTTGTGCTCGACGAGGATGACCGAACGCTCGGCGGCGAGCGCGACGATCAGGTCCATCATCACCTTGGTCTCCTCGGGCGACATGCCGGCGGTGGGCTCGTCCATCAGCAGCAGCACGGGCTCGGCGGCCAGCGCCATCGCCACCTCCAGCGCACGCTGCTGGCCGTGCGCGAGGTCGGCGGCGGTGCGATCGTGCAGGTGGGCGAGGCCGACACGTGCGAGCAACTCGTGCGCGCGGTCGATGAGGGCCTTCAACTTCGCGCGCGGCGTCAGCAGCTGGTAGCGCGCGCTGCGCATCTGCGCCGCGACGCGCACGTTCTCGTGCGCCGTCAGCTGCTTGAACACGTTGGTGATCTGGAAGCTCTTGGCGATGCCGTTGCGCGCGAACTCGTGCTGGGCGAGGCCGGTGATGTCGCGGCCCTGGAACTTCAGGCGGCCGCTCGACGGCGGGAAGGCGCCGCTGACCACGTTGAAAAAGGTGCTCTTGCCGGCGCCGTTCGGGCCGATGATGGCGCTGAGCCTGCCGGCCTCGAACTTCGTCGTCACGTTGTTCAGCGCGACGAACTTGCCGAAGCGCATGCTGACGCCTTCGACCTCCAGGATGGGTGAGGCCACGGCACTCATCGCGCGCGCTCCAGCTTGCGCACGATCGTGCCCCAGATGCCCGCCGGGAAGAACAGCACGAAGACCATGAACACCGCGCCGACGATCGCCATCCAGTGCTTGGTGTAGACGGTCGCCACGTCTTCCAGCGTCAGGAAGACCGCGGCGCCGACGAAGGGGCCGAAGAAGGTGCCCATGCCGCCGAGCAGGCACATCATCACCGCCTGGCCCGACAGCAGGTAGTGCAGCGAGTCGATCGGCACCACCGACAGGTGCAGCGCGCGCAGGGCGCCGGCCAGGCCGCAGATCAGCGCCGACAGCACGAACACCAGCAGCTTGGTGCGCGCCACGTCGTAGCCGCAGGCGGCGGCGCGGCGGTCGTTCTCGCGCACTGCCTCGATGACCGCGCCGAAGGGCGAGGCGAGGATGCGCGACACGAACCACAGCGCCACGGCCACGAAGGCGAGGATCACGTAGTACTTGGTGACCGGGTTGATGAAGTCGAGCACGAAGGGGCCGAGGTGGATCTCCGGCACCTGGATGCCACGCAGGCCGTTCTCGCCGCCGGTCCAGCGTTCGGCCTTGTAGAAGGCGTAGTAGACGATCTGGCCGAGCGCCAGCGTGACCATCGAGAAGTAGATGCCGCGTGTGCGGATGGCGAGGAAGCCGATCACCAGCCCGGCCACGCCCGCCGCCGCCACGCCGGCGACGACGGCCAGCCACCACGGCCAGCCGCCGTGCACCATCGCGATGCCGGTCAGGTAGCTGCCGACGCCGAGGAAGGCCGCATGGCCGAAGGACAGCAGCCCGGTGTAGCCGAACAGCAGGTTGAAGCCGACCGCGAACAGGCCGAACAGCAGGATGTTGATGGCCAGCGCGTGGTAGGGCATCAGCAGCGGGAAGACCAGCAGGAACAGCAGCACCGCGGCGACGCGATGGCGCCGGATGGTGGCGATCGGGCCGCTCACGACATCAGCCCCTTCTTGCCGAAGAAGCCCTGCGGGCGGATCAGCAGCACCACCGCCATCAGCACGAAGATCGACAGCTCGGCGAGCTCGGGCGCGAACAGCGAGGTGAGCGAGAACACGATGCCCACCAGCAGCCCGGCGAGCACCGCGCCGGGCAGCGAGCCCATGCCGCCGACGACGGTGACGACGAAGCTCTCGGCCAGCACGTGGATGCCCATCTCGGGGTTGACCGCACGCGTCGGCGCGGCGAGCACGCCGGACAGCCCGGCGATGCCGGTGCCGATGCCGAACACGACCAGCCAGACGCGGGCGATGTCGATGCCCAGTACCTTGCAGATCTCGCCGTCGCGCGAGCCCGCACGCACGATCAGGCCGTAGCGTGTCTTCTCGAGGAACAGCCACAGCGCCAGCACGATCACCGCGGTGGCGAAGATGAGGAACAGGCGGTACTTCGGGAAGAAGCCGATGCCGAGGTCGACCGCGCCGCGCAGTTCAGGCGGGGTGGAGGAGGGGATGCCCTCGATGCCGAACATCACGCGCATCGCCTCGATCAGCACCCAGGACAGTCCAAAAGTCAGCAGCAGCGGGTAGTCGATGCCGCGGCCGTACAGCGGCCGCACCAGGAAGCGCTCGGTGACCAGGCCGATCGCGCCGACGACCAGCGGCGTCAGCACCAGGCTGAACCAGAAGTTGCCGGTCAGGCCGAGGAAGTACAGGCCGATGAAGGCGCCGACCATGAAGAACGCACCATGGGCGAAGTTCACGACGGTCAGCATGCCGAAGATCAGGCTCAGGCCGATGGCCAGCAGCGCGTAGACGGCGCCGAGGGCGATGCCTGTCACCAGTTGCAGGGCGAGCAGGGAGGGGGTGATTTCGCTCATGTCTGTGCCGGTTCTTTGGCGTTGCCGGCATGGGCGCGGCGCGGCAGGCGCTGTGCCGCTCGGCGCCCGACGGTGGCGGTCGGCCCGATGGGCCGACTCCGCTGCGCTGCTCGGACCGCGGGCGTGCGGCCCAACTCGCTGCGCGACCTGCGGTCGCTCCGCTCAGACAAGCGGCCGCAAGTCAGTTCACGAAGCGCGCTGCGCGCGCCGCCCCCGGCCCTGCGCTGCTCGCCGCCACCCACGGGC
>NZ_CALRZC010000411.1:0-3162 GCF_943372545.1 Variovorax sp. YR752
AGCATCGAGGCGCCGGTGGTGCCCATCAGGCTGGCCAGCACCGCGCCGATCGCCATCAGCGCCGTGTTCAGCACCGGGCTGCCGTGCAGGTTGCCGCGCACGTAGATGCCGCCGGCAGCGGTGAACAGCGCAGTGAGCAGGATGATGAACGGGATGTACTCGGCCACCAGCGCATGGACCAGCGCGGCACCGGCCGCACCCGCGCCGAACAGCGCCGCATAGGGCAGCATGAAGGCCAGCGCCCAGGCGCCGGCGATCTTGCCGAAATGGTGGTGCCAGATCTTCGGCGCCGCCAGCGGCATGATCGCGATCGACAGCAGCATGCCGGCGAACGGGATGCCCCACCAGGCCGCGAGCGCGGCGCCGTCGACCTCGGCCGCCGACGCGCCACCGCTGGCCAGCAGCAGGGCCGCCAGGGTCCCCCAGTGACGCAGATTCATTCGTGGAACCTCGTGAAGCCCTCGACCGGCTCGCGCTCGGTGATCAGCGTGTTCTCGATCGCCTGCGGGTCGGCGACGCCGAGCGACATGCCGCACACGACCATCTCGTCGGGCCCTAGGCCGAGCTGCGCCTCGATGATGCGGTGGAACTGCGTGAAGGCGGCCTGCGGGCAGGTGTCGAGCCCGCGCGCGCGTGCCGCCACCATGATGTTCTGCAGGAACATGCCGTAGTCCAGCCAGCTGCCCTGCTGCATCACGCGGTCGATGGTGAAGATCAGCCCGACCGGGGCGTCGAAGAAGGCGTAGTTGCGGCCGTGCTGCGCGTGCATGCGCGCCTTGTCGGTCTTGCCGATGCCGAGCAGCCCGTACAGGTCCCAGCCGACCTTGCGGCGGCGCTCGATGTAGGGCGACTGCCACTGCGTCGGGTAGTAGGCGTACTCCTCGCTGTGCGTGGCGCGCTCGGCGGGATCGTCGAAGGCCGCCTTGATCGCGGCGCTGAGCTGCTGCTTCGCCGCACCGGTCAGCACGTGCACCCGCCACGGCTGGGTGTTGGTGCCCGAGGGCGCACGGGCGGCCACGCGCAGGATCTCTTCGATCGTCTCGCGCGGCACCGGCGTGGGCAGGTAGGCGCGGATCGAATGGCGCGAGGTGATGGCGTCGTCGACGGCTCGTGTGGTGGCGGGGGTGATGTCGCTCATGCGGTGACGATCAGGGGTTCGAGGGCGGCGCGCAAGGCGTCGGGCAGTTCGACCGGCCGGCGTGTCGCGCGGTCGACGTAGACGTGGATGAAGTGGCCGGCCGCCGCGCTCTCCGGCGCACCGGCGGCAAACAGGCCGACCTCGTAGCGCACCGAGCTGCGCCCCCGATGCGCCACGCGCAACCCGGCCTCGACCTGCTGCGGGAAGGCCAGCGAGGCGAAGTAGTTGCAGCGTGTCTCGATGACCAGGCCGATCGTCGTGCCGCCGTGGATGTCCAGCGCGCCGGCCTCGATCAGGTAGCCGTTCACCGCAGTGTCGAACCAGGCGTAGTAGACGACGTTGTTGACGTGGCCGTAGGCGTCGTTGTCGGCCCAGCGCGTCTGGATCGGGCGGAACAGGCGGTAGGCGCTGCGTGGCTCGGGCTGCGGTCGATGGCTCATGGCGCGCCATTGTTCCATTGCTTCCAGCTCGCCAGCGCCTCCTGCAGCGTGCGGTGCTGGATGGCCACCGTGGTGCCGATGTCGCGCCCGTAGCCGCCGGCCATGCTGACGGCCACCGGGATGCGTCGCTCGCGGCAGGCCGTGAAGACACGCCTGTCGCGCTCGGCAAGGCCCTCGGCCGTGAGCTTCAGGCGGCCGAGGCGGTCGGCCTCGTGCGGGTCGGCGCCGGCGAGGTAGAAGACCAGGCCGGGCATGGCGCCGCGGTGGCGTGCCCAGAGTTGATCGAGTGCGGCATCCAGCGCGGCCAGGTAGGGTTCGTCGGTGCAGCCGTCGGGCAGTTCGACGTCGAGGTCGCTCGCCTCCTTGCGGAACGGGAAGTTCTTCGCGCCGTGCAGCGACAGCGTGAACACCGTCGGGTCGTCGCGGAAGATCGCCGCCGTGCCGTTGCCCTGGTGCACGTCGAGGTCGATCACCGCGACCCGCAGGCCGCCCTCGGCCGTGGCGCGGCGGGCCCGATGCCATTCGGCCTGCATCAGCCGCGCCGCCACCGCGGCGTCGTTGAACACGCAGTAGCCGCCGCCCTTGTCGGCGCTGGCGTGGTGGGTACCGCCGGCCAGGTTGGCGGCCACGCCCTCGATCAGCGCCGCCCGCGCGGCGGCGATGGTGGCGCCGACCGAGCGGCGCGAGCGCTCCACCATGCGCTCGCTCCACGGGAAGCCGATCTCGCGCTGCATCGCGGCGCTCAGGGTGCCGTTGACGACGGCGGCGATGTAGCCCGGCTCGTGCGCCAGCGCCAGTTCGCCCTCGCTGGCCGGCTCGGACTCGCACAGCCGGAAGCCCGCCTCGCCCTCGATGCGCTCGCGCAACAAGCGGTACTTCGGCATCGGGAAGCTGTGCCCCGGCGGCAGCGGCAGCACGAAGTGGTCGGAATGGAAGGCTTGCATCGGGGCGGCGACAGGGCCGGCGGATTCTGCCGCCACGGCCTCTTCCACGCTCGATCTAGAAAAACCCCTCTAGGATTGATGCGGTGCAGCAAAAAGTGCTTGATCTTGGTGCGGGCACGCCTATACTTCGGCCCATGCTGCACTGCAACAAAGATGCGGCAAACCAGTTCCACCCCCTCAATGGAGATCCACATGTCCTTCCTGACCGCTGAACAAGTCATCGCCGCCAACAAGGCCAACGTCGAAACCCTGTTCGGTCTGACCAACAAGGCTTTCGAAGGCGTGGAGAAGCTCGTCGAGCTGAACCTGCAAGTCGCCAAGGCCGCGCTGAGCGAAGCCGCCGACACCACCAAGGCCGCCATGTCGGTCAAGGATGCGCAGGAGCTGTTCGCTCTGCAGGCCGGCCTGCTGCAACCGGCCGCCGAGAAGGCCGCTGCCTACAGCCGCCACCTGTACGACATCGCCGCGTCGACCAACGCCGAAGTGAGCAAGGTCGCCGAGGAAACCGCTGCCGACGCGCAGAAGAAGTTCATCGCCGTGGTCGACACCGCCGTCAAGAACGCCCCGGCCGGCACCGAGAACGCCGTCGCCCTGGTGAAGTCGGCCGTCGCTGCCGCCAACAACGCCTACGAAAGCGTGC
>NZ_CALRZC010000412.1:0-3109 GCF_943372545.1 Variovorax sp. YR752
AGCGCGCTTCGTGATCTGACTTGCCGCGGTTGTCCGAACGCAGCGACCGCAGGTCGCGAAGTGAGTTCTGCGGCACGACCCCGGCGCGAGCATCGCAGTGCAGTCGGCCTGCAGGGCCGACCGCCACGGCATGAGCCCCCGGCGGGCAGCGCCTGCCGCGATGCCCCGAGCCCGGGCAAGACGCAGGACCAGGCCAGATGAACACGCCCACCCGCGTCGACGTCGCCTTCCCCCTGCAAGGCCACGACCTGCCGCGCGACCACCGTCTCGCGCTGGCGGAGGCGGTTGCGCAACTCGTGCCCTGGCTCGCCGACGACCCGCAGGCCGCCGTACATCCGGTCAAGCTGGTGCACGGCAGCGGCGAGCCCGCGTTGCTGTCGGCCCGCTCGCGCCTGGTCCTGCGCGTCGCTCGCGAGCGCGCCGATGAACTGCACACCCTGGCCGGCCGCACGCTGCGCGTGGCCGGCCACGAACTCAGGCTCGGCGAACCTCATCTGCGCGAACTGCTGCCGCACACCACGCTGTACGCGCACTTCGTCGACGCGGGCGATGCCGACGAGGCTCGCTTCCTCGACGCGGTAGGCGCCGAGCTCGAGCAGATGGACGTCAGCTGCCACCGCGTCTGCGGGCGCGAGCAGGCCTGGCGCGGCCCGCAACAGCCGCTGCACGGTTTCAGCCTGATGTTGCACGGCCTGCGCGCCGCGGCCGCGCTGCGTGTGCTGGAGCACGGCCTCGGTGCGCACCGGCTGCTCGGCTGCGGCGTGTTCGTGCCGCACAAGTCGGCCGCCGCCGTGGGCGATTGAGATCGACGAGAGACCAAGGAGACCCCGACGATGAGCTACACCGTGAACGGCGCCGAACTCGAGACCGACGACCAGGGCTACCTGCTCGAGCCCGACTACAGCGACGAAGTCGTGCGCGTGATCGCCGCCGCCGAGAACATCACGCTGAGCGACGATCACTGGAAGGTGGTGAACTACCTGCGCGACCAGTACCGCGAGCACGGCCACACGCCCAACTTCCGCAACATGCTCAAGGGCGTGGCCGAGATCCTGCCCGGCTGCGACAGCAAGGCGCTGTACGACCTGTTCCCCATCGGCCCGGCCAAGCAGGGCGCCAAGGTGGCGGGCCTGCCGCAGCCGCTGGGCAAGGGCGGCTACTGAGCCCAACCCGATGGCCACCAAGCTGCGCATCAAGGCCCACTGGTTCAAGCCCGATCAGGCGAAGAGCCCGGAGCAGACCGCCAGCGCGATGGCCTTCATCGCCTGGCGCATCGCGCTGAACATGCTCAAGCGCATGCGCGAGGCGGACTTCGACATCGACGCCGGCCCGGCCTACTTCGGCTTCGTGCGCGAGGTGCTGGTGTTCCTGCTCGCCGGCATCGACCGCCTGGCCTATGCGCAGCTCGGCGCCGACGCACGCACGCCGTTCACCACCGCACTGGTGCTGCGCGTGGCCGAGATCCTGCGCGAGAACGAGGCCGACCTGCTCGGCCCGATCGCGGGTGACGACTACCGCGACCGCTTCATCGACCAGTTCAACACGCTGGCCGGGCACTACGCCGAGTTCGACTGGTCCGAGGCGGAAGGCCCCGACTTCGCCTTCGTGCGCTACCTGGGCAGCCGCCTCGAGGCCTCGGTGCCCGAGAAGGACCGCCACTGGGTCATCGACCAGGTGATGGCCATCGAGGTGCCTGAAGCGGTGGGCATGCTGCAGCGCGCGATGCAGGGTGTGTTCTCGACCGAGCCGCGCAGCACGCGCCGCGGCGACATGAGCGGAGACTGACGATGAGCGCCCTGCCCTGCCCCGCACAGCGTCTCGCCCGCGAGATCGCAGGCAATCCATTTGACCTCGACGACGAGCACGCCTACCGTGCCTGGCGCGAGCTCAAGCTGGCCGACGCGCCGCGCAGCGCCGAGGCGCTGACGGTCGATCTGCACGACCCGGCGGCGCTCACCGCCGCGCAGCGTGCGACGCTGCTCGACCGCTGCGCGCGCCACAACATGGCGCTGTACCGCAGCAGCCCGGTCGCCGCCGACAAGTCGGTCGCGCGCGAGCTCGGGCGGCAGATCGGCCTGGTCCGCCTCGACGCCAACTGGCTGGCCGACGAGGACGGCATCTCGCCGATCACCGTGCGCGAAGGTGCCGGGCCGGCCGGCGCCTTCATCCCGTACACCAACCGCGCCATCAAGTGGCACACCGACGGCTACTACCACCCGGCGCAGCGGGCCATCCGCGGCATGATCCTGCACTGCGTGCGGCCAGCGGCCAGCGGCGGCGCCAACCAGCTGCTCGACCACGAGCTGGCCTACATCGCGCTGCGCGATGCCGACCCGGCGCACGTGCGCGCGCTGATGGCCGAAGACGCGATGACCATCCCGGCACGCACCGACGAGGACGGCGTGGCCCGCGCGGCGCAGGCCGGCCCGGTGTTCAGCGTCGATGCGCTCGGCTTCCTGCACATGCGCTACACGGCGCGAACGCGCAGCATCGCCTGGAAGGACGACGCGCCGACACGCGCTGCCGTCGCCTGCCTGGAATCGCTGCTGGCCGGCGCCTCGCCGCACGTGCTGCGCGTGCGCATGGAGCCCGGCATGGGCCTGGTCGCCAACAACGTGCTGCACGACCGCGAGGCCTTCATCGACGACCCGCAGCGCCCGCGCCTGCTCTATCGCGCGCGCTATCTCGACCGTGTCGCGCGACCCGACTGAGCCGGAGCACGCATGTCGCAATGGGTCACCGTCTGGCGCGCCGCCCACCTGGTGGGCGTGCCGCGCGGCGTGCTGCAGCAGCGTGTGCGCAACGGCGAGCTGACGCTGCACGACGGGCTGGTCTCCACCGACACGCTGCTGCGCCTGTACCCGCAGGCGCAGCTCGAGGACACCGGCATGCTCGAGCGCGTCGTCCAGCTCAAGGACGAGGCCTTCGGCCGGCGCGTGCGCGAACGCATCCTGCCCAGCCAGGAGGTGCTGGCGCAGCGCCTGTTCCGGCAGAGCCAGGAGCTCGCCGACCTGCGCCGCCACCTGCAGCGCTACCACGCGCTGGTGCTGGAGTTGCGCGATGCGATTCGTGCCCAGGCCGAGGCCGCGCCGGGCGACGAGGCACTGCA
>NZ_CALRZC010000413.1:0-3097 GCF_943372545.1 Variovorax sp. YR752
CAGGAAGCCGACTTGATCGACGAGGCGATGCGCCATTACCGCCGCGCCAGCACCATCGCGCGCGCGGGCAACGACGAGCAGCTCGTCGCCGCCGTGCATCGCTACATGACGCTGGCGCAGGCGCAGCAGGTGCGGCGCCTGCGCGCCCATGGCCGGCTGGATGGCGAACTGCTCAAGCAGTCGCTGGCCGGGCTGGGCAGCGCGCAGCAGCTCGCGTCGGCGCTGACCAGCGATGACGCCAGCCTGCAAAGCCAGCTCCGGCTCGGCGAGATGCTGCGCCTGTCCGGCGAACACGCGCAGGCGGTGCTGGTGTTCGAACGCTGCGTCGACGCTGCGGCGCAGGCCGGCATGACCTGGGAGGCGACCATCGCGCGCGCCGACCACGCCGCGTGCCTCGCACACTGCGGCCGCCTGGCCGAGGCGGCGCGCATCGGCCAGGCGGCCGAGGCGGAGATCGCGCCGGACTTCGACCACTATGCACGCGCAGTCGTCCACGACTCGCTGGCCGAGCTGGCCGGACTGCTCGAACTGCCGGCGCGTCGCGCCGAGCTGGCCGAAGCGGCCCGCCAGGCCTGGGCGGCGGACGCGGCCTACTGCGCCGGCCTGCGCGCGGCGCTGCTCGAGCGCGGGCCGCTGGTGCGCTAGGGCGGCCAACCGCTAGACCGGCCGACGCAGCGCTTCCCAGGTCAGCTGCAGCACCCGCGCGTCGCTGCTGGCGCGGTGGCGCGCCACCGGGCGCGCGTGCAGCACCTGCTCGCGGGTGGCCTGCCAGGCCATCGCGTCGGCCTCGCCGATGGCATTGCGCAGGTGGTCGAGGCGGAACGCCGGTGTGCGGCCGCCGGCCTCGAACAGCAGTGCCAGCCAGGCGTAGTCGTGGGCCCAGCCGTCGCTGTAGACGATCAGGCCGCGCAGCCGCCGGTTCAGCTCGCGCGCCACGTCGACCGCCGGCCGGCCGTGGCGCAAGGCGAGATCGCGCGTGATGCCGTGCAGCGCCTCGGCCGCGGGGTCCCAGTGCGTCCAGCCGGGCTCGGGCCGCACCAGCGTGCACCAGGCCTCGCCGTCGGGCAGCACGAAGCCGACCTCGATCGGATAGCTGCTGCGCCCGAAGCCGGAGGCCTCGATGTCGAGGAAGGCGGGCGGCGTACTGCTGGCCATGCACTACGCCAAGCAAGTGCCGGGCCGTGGCGGGGCAGGTGCCTTGTCCCACAGGCGACAGACCGGGAGCGGGTTCCGCCCGTGGTTCGAGGCGGGGCGCTGCGGTATACCCGAGGCCGATCCGGCCGGGAGCGGCCGTACCTCCGGGAGAGTCTGTGTCCGTCGAAACCGCTGCGCCTGCCGTCCGCCCGCATCACCGCATCTGGCCGCGCCGCCTGCCGCGCGAACTCGTCGTGCCGCAGACCTCGCTGTGGTTCAACCTCGAGGTCTCGGCGACCCGCTATCCCGACAAGCCGGCCTACCTGTTCTTCGGCCGGGCGCTGCGCTACGGCGAGTTGCGCGAGCAGGCGTCGGCGATCGCCGGGTGGCTGCAGGCGCAGGGCGTGCGCAAGGGTGACCGCGTCGCCCTGTTCATGCAGAACTGCCCGCAGTACGTGGCGGCGCTGTACGGCATCCTGCGCGCCGACGCGGTGGTCGTTCCGGTCAACCCGATGAACCGGGCCGACGAGTTCGGCCACTACATCGCCGACCCGCAGGCGAAGGTGGTGATCTGCAGCGCCGACCTGGCCGCCATCGTCGCGCAGGCGAATGCCGGACTGCCCGAGGCGCAGCGCCTGGCCGATGTGCTGGTGACACGCTATGCCGATGCGCTGCCGGAGGGCGGCATCGAGCCCGCCGAGGCGCCGAACGCCGCCACCGAGCAATGGTTGCGCACCGATCCGCCGCTGCCCGAGACGGGGGCCGGTGGCCCGCGCTGGACGCGCTGGGGCGACGCCCTCGCGCAGCGCCTGGCCCCTGACGCGCACACGGCGCAACCCGACGACATGGCGCTGCTGCCCTACACCTCGGGCACCACCGGCCTGCCCAAGGGCTGCATCCACACCCACGCCACGCTGATGCACAACTGCGTCGGCGGGCAGTGGAGCCACAGCGGGCCCGAGGCGGTCGGCCTGGGCGTGGTGCCGATGTTCCACATCACCGGCATGGTCTATGGCGTGCTCGGCGCGGTGTACTCGGGCGCGACCACGGTGATCCTGCCGCGCTGGGACCGAGAGCTCGCGGCGCGGCTGATCGCCAGGCACCGCGTCTCGCACTGGACCTGCATCCCGACCATGGTCATCGACCTGTTCGGCAGCCCGAACTACAAGAGCTTCGACCTCTCCTCGCTGCGCAACATCAGCGGTGGCGGCGCGGCGATGCCGCAGGCGGTGGCGCAGCGCTTGCAGGACGAATTCGGCCTGACTTTCGCCGAGGGCTACGGCCTGACCGAGACCGCGGCCCCCAGCCACGCCAACCCGCCGGAGCGCGCCAAGCTGCAGTGCCTGGGCATCCCGATCTTCGGTGTCGACTCGCGTGTGGTGGACCCGCTGACGCTGCAGGAGATGCCGACGGGCGAAGTCGGCGAGATCGTCACCCACGGGCCGATGGTCTTCAAGGGCTACTGGCGCCACCCGGAGGCGACGAAGGCGGCCTTCGTCGCGCTGCCCGGCGACGCCAGCGGGCGGCTGTTCTTCCGCACCGGCGACCTCGGCCGCATGGACGAGGAGGGCTACTTCTTCCTCACCGACCGGCTCAAGCGGATGATCAATGCCAGCGGCTTCAAGGTCTGGCCGGCCGAGGTGGAGATGCTGCTGTACAAGCACCCGGCGGTGCAGGAGGCCTGCATCATCGCCGCGCGCGACGAGTACCGCGGCGAGACCGTCAAGGCCGTGGTGGTGCTGCGCGCCGAGGCGAAGGGCAAGACCGCGCCCGAGGACATCACCGCCTGGGCGCGCGACCACATGGCGGCCTACAAGGTGCCCAAGCTGGTTGAGTTCGTCGACAGCCTGCCCAAGTCGGGCTCGGGCAAGGTGATGTGGCGCCTGCTGCAGGACCGCGAGGCGGAGAACGCTGCCAAGGCCTGAGGGTGTTCGGGCGAACCTCCCGCAGCAGCCGCAGGCGG
>NZ_CALRZC010000414.1:0-3085 GCF_943372545.1 Variovorax sp. YR752
CATCGATTCCATATCTCCCGCTGCTGCGCAGCCGACGGATGAACTCGCTGACCTGTGCTCTTCGTCAATTAACACCTCGATTCGTCGCTGAAGTGTTGCATCGACGGGTTGAGCCCGCCCCTCCTTGATTTCGCTGCGGGAAGCACCCAATGTCCTGAGCACACCGAGCGCTGTCGCCCTGAACTTCAGGCCTTCACAAACGCCCCGTGCAGCCCCAGCGGCAGCGCATACGGCAGCGTCGCCTGAGCCACAGGCCCTGCAGCAACGTGGTCCGCAGCAAAGCACGACAACACCGTCCGCTGCCGCCCGAAGTCCAGCGCCGTGCCCAGCACCCAACCCGGCTTCGCACCGTCGGGCACGAAGACGTGCTCTTCCACGATCGCCTGCGCGCCGTAGCTGAAGCGCTGGCTGCGTCCGGTCTCGATATCGGTGCGCGCGACCGCGCCGAAGCCCGGCACGTTGGCGCGCGTCTGCGTGGCGTGCACGACCTGGCGGTGGCGCAGGCCGACGCGGCGCGGGTTGATGCGCGGGAACTCGGCCTCCAGCGGCAGTTCGCGCTGCGTGGCCTTGCCGGTGCCCAGGTCGAGCGTGGCGACGGTCAGGCGCGGCTCGTTGCGGCGCACGCGGCGTGCGCGCATCACCTCGCGATTGCTGGTGAACACCGACTCGGCGTTCTGCGAGCGCACGTAGTCGACGTGGATGCGCGCACCGCGCGGCGTGTCTTCTTCCCACGCATTGCCGACATGGAACAGGAAGCCGGCGGGCAGCTCGAACAGCTGGCGCTTCTCCCAGTTCTGCTTGTCGACCACCAGCGCGCGCATGCCGAGTTCGGGTCGCCAGACGTGGGCGTCGAGAAAGCTTGCGCCGGCCTCCTTGCGCTTGCTGTCGTGCACCAGCGGCGGCATGAGAAACACCAGGTGCCGCGAGGTCACGGCGAAGTCGTGGACCATGGGCAGCTCGGGCACCGGCACGACGGTCGCGCGACGCAGCGCGCCGCCGGGCGCGATCTCGTACAGCGCCAGCAGGCTTTGGCCGGAGCTCACGCCGAAGTTCCACACCGTGCCGTCCGGGTCGACCTTGGGGTGGGCCGAGAAGGGCATGCCCGCGAGGTCGGCGCGCCAGGTCTTCACACCCAGCGTGTCGAGCGTGCGCGCATCGATGCGCGTGGCCGAGCCGCCTTCCCAAAGCGCCAGCACCTCGCCCTGCATCGGCAGCACGCTGGTGTTGGCGACGTTGATGGCGTCGGCGGAGGTGGGCGGCTCCACGCCCGGCGGCATGGTGCCGAAGGCCTCGGTGAGGTGGCGACCAGCCTTCACTTCGGCCACGCGCTTGGGCGTGGCGACGTAGCGGCCCTGGTGCCGCACGTCGGCGCCCTCGATCACGAAGCGGTGGACCATGCCGTCGCCGTCGAACCAATGGTGGTAGCGCTCGCCGCCCAGGTCGTGGCCGGCCGGGCCGATGCGGAACAGCGTGCCGGCCACGGCGTCGGGGAAGCGCCCGCGCACGGTGGCGCGGGTCAGCGGCAGGTCGCCCGGGGGCGTGGCGAAGCCGATCTTCCACGGGGCGTCGGCGGCTTCGAACTGGGCTTGCCAGTTGTCGTCGGGGGTGCCGGCGGCACGCGCCAGCGGGCTGAAGAGGGGCAGGGCGCCGGCTGTGGCCAGCAGGCGCAGGAGTTCGCGTCGTTCCATGGCGGTGCTCCTCAGCGCAGATGGATGACGGCCTGCGCGTCGGCCTCGACGCGGAAGGCGGCGGCCTCGAAGTCGGGCGCGCCGCGGTTGCCTTTGGCGTCGTTCGAGAAGCCGTAGCGTTCGATCGGCATGCCCACGAGGTTGGTGTCGAGCTTGGCGTTGCCGTTCTCGTCGGCGAACACGCGCAGCGCGTAGCGCCCCGGTGCCAGGTCGGTGAAGACGAAGCGGGCCTTGCCGTCGCGTGCCGGACCGGTCTGCGAAGCCACGGGCTTGCTCTCGGTGTAGCCGGCGGCGTCGTTGTACAGCGCGACGTAGAGCGTGGCGCCGGCGGCCGGGCCGTCGGCGATGCTGAGGTTCAGGTCGGCGGCCAGGGCGCCGAGCGGGGCGAGCGCGGCGGCAGCAAGCAGGGCGCGCGCGGCGGGGCGGGAGAGCAAAGCCGGAAAGTGCATGGCAGGCCTCGTGGTGGATGGAGGGCCCGACGATCCCGCAGTCGCCGGGCGGTGCCCAGCGTCATGCGACGGAATGCGTGAATGCGCGCGCGAAATGCACGCAGAAGGAGCGAACGCCGCGGCCTGAGTGAGGCCCGGCGCGCTGTCAGGCCTTGTCCTGCCCGTTCTTCGGGGCTTCTGCGGCTTCTTCGATCGCGTGCCCGTTGCCCACATGGCCGGCGTCCGCGAACAGGCTCCAGGCGGCCATGAACAGCGCCGCGATCACCGGGCCGATCACGAAACCGTTGATGCCGAAGATCGCCATGCCGCCGATGGTCGACATCAGCACGATGTAGTCGGGCATCTGCGTGTCCTTGCCCACCAGCACGGGGCGCAGGATGTTGTCGACCAGGCCGATCACGAACACGCCGATGAAGATCAGCACGCCGCCTTGCCAGAAGTGCCCGGTGGCCAGGTAGTAGATGGCCACGGGGCCCCAGATCAGCGCGGCGCCCACGGCCGGCAGCAGCGACAGGAAGGCCATCAGCACCGCCCACAGCAGGGCGCCCTGCACGCCGAGGAACCAGAACGCCAGCCCGCCGATGGTGCCCTGCGCAATGGCCACGGCCACGTTGCCCTTCACGGTGGCGCGGATCACGGTGGTGAACTTGTTCAGCAGGTAGTGCGTGTGCGGCTTGGCCAGCGGCACGGCGTCGCGCATCGTCCTGGAGAGCGTCGAGCCGTCGCGCACCAGGAAGTACAGCAGGTACAGCATCACGAAGAAGCTGATCACGAAATCAAACGTGTTCTGCCCGATGGCCAGCGCCTGGCTCGCGATGAGCTGGCTGGCCTGGCCCGCGATGGCCGAAACGCGCGCCTGCCAGGCCGCCATGTCGCCCAGGTTGAAGCGCTCCACGAGGCTCAGCAGCCACTGCGGCGCGGCATCGAGAATCTGCTGGAAGTAGGCCG
>NZ_CALRZC010000415.1:0-3074 GCF_943372545.1 Variovorax sp. YR752
GCAGGCCCAGTTCGATCGCATCGCCAATGAAATGAACGGTCGACCAAGACAGACACTTGGCTTTGCCAACCCTGCTGAGGTACTCTGGCAGACCGTTGCATCGACGGGTTGAGCCCGCCCCTCCTTGATTTCGCTGCGGGAAGCACCCAGCGCCCTGCGCACGGGAGGCGGCGTGCTGGTGCGAGAGGCCGCACTGAATCGGGGGGCTGTTCTCTAGTGCGGCTGGTAGTGGTACATGCCGAAGCGGCAGCGGGCCACGACCTCTTCGCGCTGGTTCACGATGTCGTACTCCCACGTCGTGAACGCGCCGCGCCCCACCTTCGTGGCCTTGGGTTCGCAGCGCACGAGCCGGTTGCCGCGCCTTCCCAGCCGGTCGCCCAGGCGCGCGGGTTGCAGGTAGTCGACCTCGTAGTCGGTCGCCATGTAGGCGGTGGTGGGCGGCATGCCTTCGGGGCGCGTGCCCTTGAGCGGGCTGCGCTCGGGTTCGGCGTTGCGGGCGTCGCTGGTGAACACGGGCGGCTGGCCCGGGGCCCACATCGGCGGCAGCGTGTGGCTGGCGAGGCTGGTCGATGGCGCCACTGCATCCGGGCCTTGATGCAGCGGGCAGTCGAACTCGAGCACCTCGACATAGCGGCGCACGGCGCCGGCCTCGATCACGTCGGCGCCCCAGCGGATCACGCCGTTCGCAAAGTCTTCGCCCACGCGCGCCACCATCGGCGCCCAGGCGCTTTCCCAATCGTCCATCTGCAACTTCTTTCTCAGATGCCGATGAACTCGGCCACGTCGGCGAGCGGCGCGCGCTCGGTCTCGAGGGCGTCGAGGGGCTTGTCGCGGTCGGCATAACCGATGGCCATGCCGGTGAAGAGCATGCGTTCGGGCGGCAGATCGATGAAGCGGCCGATGGTCTGCGGGTAGATGGCCCAGCATTCCTGCGGGCAGCTGTCCAGGCCCTCGGCGCGCAGCAGCAGCATCACGTTCTGCAACATCATTCCGAGGTCGGACCACTGCGGCGGGCCCATGCGGCGATCGACGGTGCAGAAGAGCGCGAGCGGCGCGCCGAAGAACTGGAAGTTGCGCGCAAACCATTTGAGGCGCGCGGCCTTGTCTTCGCGCGGAATGCCCAGGCGCGCGTACATCGCCTCGCCGACGGCGAAGCGGCGGTCGCGATACGGTGCGACCAGCTCGCGCGGGTAGATGTCGTACTCGCTGCCTTCGCCGCCGGGCGTTTCCTGCACGCGGGTGCGCATGAGGGCCTTGAGGTCGTCGAGCCGTTCACCGCCCACCACGTGCAGGTGCCACGGTTGCAGGTTGCCGCCCGAGGGCGCGCGCAGTGCGGCCTGCAGCACGCGGCGAATGGCGTCGGGCGGCACGGGGCGGTCGAGAAATTCGCGCACCGAGCGGCGGCTTGCGACGGCGTCGTAGACAGTCATGGTCATGCGGCGTTCTTTCGTTCGTTCATGAGGGTCACGCCCAGTTCGCGGGCCACCTCGGCGCTGTGCTGGCCGGGTGTCGCGGCGTGCGACAGGTCGGCGTAGGCATAGCCCGAGAAGCGCACCGGCGGGCGCACCTCAAGATACGCGCCTTCGGTCGGATGCGTGCGCTGTCGGAAAAGGCCGGCGGCCTGCAGCTGCGGGTCGTCGGGCAGGTCGGCGATGTCGTTCACGCGCATCGCCGGCACGTTGGCCTTCTTCAAGATGTCGAGCCATTCGGCCGTGGTGCGCTCGAGAAGGATCGCGGCGGCGGCCTCGTACATGCGGCTCGTGTGCTTGCGGCGCAGGGCCTTGTCGGCCAGCTCGGGCGCTTCGAGCACCTCGGGGTGGCCGGTGGCCTCGAAGAAGCGAAGCCAGCGGTCGTCCAGGTAGGGCGCAATGGCGATGTAGCCGTCGCGCGTGCGCATGGGCTGGCGCATGGGGTCGATCTGGCGCAGGTACAGCGCGGGGCCGGTGGGCGGCACGAAGGTCTTGTCGCACAGGTGCTCCACGAGGTTGAAGCTGGCGAGCGATTCGAACATCGGCACCTCCACCTGCTGGCCCTCGCCGGTGCGCAGACGGTGCACCACGGCGGCGAGCACGGCATACGCCGCGTGCAGGCCCGAGACCTTGTCGGCCATGGTCATCGGCACGTAGCGCGGCTGCGGGTTGCCGTCGACCTTGGGCGGCAGCGAGGCGATGCCCGAGGCGGCCTGGATGATGTCGTCGTAGGCCTGCAGAGCGGCATAGGGCCCGCGCTGGTCAAAGCCGGTGCAATGCACGTAGACGATGTCGGGGCGGATGGCGCGCACTTCGTCGTACGACAGGCCGGCGCGCGCGATGGCGTCGCTGCGCACGTTGTGGATGAAGATGTCGCTGGTCTCGATGAGGCGGTGCATCGCAATGCGGCCTTCTTCGCTCTTCAGGTCCCAGACGACCGAGCGCTTGCCTCGGTTCAGGCGCAGGTGCACGGGGCTCATCAGCGGCGTGACGGGCGGCGTGCCGATGATGCGGATGCTGTCGCCCTCGGGTGGCTCGACCTTGACCACCTCGGCGCCGAGGTCCGCGAGGATCTGCGTGCAGTAGGGGCCGAAGATCACCGTGGTGAGGTCGACGATGCGCAGGCCTTCGAGCATGCGGGGAGCGGTGGATGTGGTCTTGGTCATGGATGGGGAGGTCATGCGGCGACAAGGCCCTGCATTTCGGCGGCGAGGTGGCGCACGCGCTCCGGTCCGCCGAGCAGTTGGCGGTTGAAGCCGATGCGCTTGAACCAGTAGTGCAGGCCCAGCAGGTCGGTGATGCCCATGCCGCCGTGCACCTCGGTGGCGGTGCGGGCGACGAAGGTGCCGGTTTCGCTCAGGTGCGACTTGGCGTGTGCGGCGAGCAGCGCGGCTTCGTCGGGCAGTGCGTCGAAGGCATGGGCCGCGTACCAGACGAGCGCGCGGCCGGGCTCCAGCCCGGCGGCCATCTCGGCGCACAGGTGCTTCACGGCCTGGAAGGAACCGATCACGCGGCCGAACTGGCGGCGTTCCTTGGCGTAGGCCACGGCCTGGCCGAGCATGGCTTCGCCCGCGCCGAGCGTGTCGGCGGCGAGCAGCGCCCAGC
>NZ_CALRZC010000416.1:0-3043 GCF_943372545.1 Variovorax sp. YR752
TTCAAGCTCATGGCCTACAAGGACGAGTACGAGGTGGCACGCCTGTACGCCGCCCCGCGCTTCATGGAGAAGCTCGGCGAGCAGTTCGAAGGCAAGCCCGTGCTGCGCTTTCACCTGGCGCCGCCGGTGCTGGGGCGTCGCGACGCGGAAGGCCGCGCGCTGAAGACCAGCTTCGGCCCGTGGATGCTCGGCGCCTTCCGCGTGCTTGCGAAGCTGCGCGGCCTGCGCGGCACGGCGCTCGATCCGTTCGGCCGCACCGCCGAGCGCCGCATGGAGCGCCAGCTGGTTGCCGACTACCGCGCGATGGTCGACGACCTGCTCGCACGCTTCGAGCGCATCGACTTCGACACGGCCCTGTCGCTGGCGCGGCTGCCGGAGCAGATTCGCGGTTTCGGGCATGTGAAGGAAGAAAGCATCGTGTCGGCGCGCGTGCGGTGGGAGATGCTGCGTGGGCAGCTCGATACCGGGGCGCCTGCGCGTGCGGTCCGGGCGGAGCCCATGGCCGCTTGAACGATGGGGCGGCCGCGTCTGTGCCGCCCCGCTACAGCAAGCCTCTGGCAGAGGCCTTCAGCGTGGCGGCCGCGCGGGTCGAGCAACCGAGTTTGCGGAACACGCGTTCGACGTGCGTGCGTACCGTGCTCGCGCTGATGTTCAACGTGCGCGCGACCTGCTTCGTGTTGTCGCCCTGGCTGATGCAGCGCAGCACGTCCAGTTCGCGCTGGGACAGCGATGCGTCGTCCTGCGCAGGCACCATGGGCTTCACAGGCGCGCCCGAGAGCGCGCAGGCGAGCAGCGCGGCGACGACCTCTTTGTCGAAACGACCGGCCTCGGCGTCCGCCTGCAGGCGATCGCGCGCCTGGGCGTCGGTCAGTTCGGGTCGCCACGGCCGGCGGGTGCGGTGCGACACCCACTGCTCGGCCGCCGCGACGACCTGCCCTTCGCGCGGCATCGACGCGCCGGAGCGGCCACGGAAGTAGCCGGAGCCATCGCGCCGCTCGAAGGCGAACGAGGCGATTTCTGCTTCTGCCGCGAGACCGTCGATCTGCCCTGCGGCGCGAGACGTCCAGTACGGCACGAGCCGCAGGCGCTCCATCGACGCGGCCGGCAGCGGTTCGGGCGCATTCCAGATGGCGTTGGGAACCGCGGCCCGGCCGATGCCGTGGATCAGGCCGGCCCTGTAGATGCGATGGCGCAAGGCTTCGTTCATTCCCAGTTGGGCGCTGCAGTCGCGCGCCAGCTTGGCCACGCGCCGCGAGTAGCCCGTCATCCAAGGCAGCTTGAGGTCGCTCACGTCGCCGACGAGTTCCAGGCCGACGCGCTGGCGCATGGACGTCGACGCGTCGGCGGCATCGGTCCACGGTGGGGTCGGAGCATCCAACTGCTTTATCCACGCCGCGGCGTGCGGTGCGCAGGCGTCGACCAGGAAGCCGGGGTAGAGGCTGTTCGCGCGTCCCCGCGTGAGCGTGAGGGCTTCCTCGAGCCCATAAAGGCGGCTGAAGATTTCGAGATCGCTCGCCAGGGCCACGACATAGGTCGCAAGGGGCACGGCATCGCCCTGCAGCAGGCCGGGCACGCCGCTGCCATCGAACGCTTCGAAGATGGCGCGCAGGGCGGCCTCGGCATCGCGCCCCAGGCCGAGCATGTTCGCGATGTCGCCGGCAATCTCGCAATGGATGTTCGCCATCTCCACCACGGCCCCGGGGATGGACGCACGGTTGGATTGCCGCATGCGCGGCTGCGACGAGGCGAGAAGGGCGCGCCGGCCCAGCACGTCGTCTTCGAGAAAGTCCGCGAACTCCTGCGCGTTCGCCGTGCAACCCGACCAGCGCAGCAGCGCCACGTGTTGCGCGACCTCGACCTGCGCCGCGTCGCAGCCGGCTTGCGTCGCGATCATTCCGGCCAGCCAGGCGGTGCGCAGGGAATGGTCGATGGGCTGGCCCATGCTCAGGTCGCCGATGAAGGCAAGCGCGCGGGCCGCGTCGAAAGCGGTGAGGGAGGTGTCTTCGGGCATGGCGTCGGGAGGCGGGTGCACAGCATCGCACAGCCGTCGGATCGGTGCCTGTCGGTCATTCGACCGATACCGCAGCTGAAAGGAACGCAGAAGAATCGTTGCACGCGCCTCGTTCGAGGCGTCCCCACCCTCCTCTTACCCATCTCCGCCATGCCCTACGTCATCCAACCTCAACTGCAACCGGCCGCCTGGCTGCGCAAGCTCTATTTCACCCGTGCGGCCTTTTCCTTCGTATGGGTCGCGCTGGCCTTCTCTGTCGCCAAGCAGTCGCCTGTGCTGACGACGATCCTGCTGGTCATCTATCCGGCGTGGGACGCGCTGGCGAATCTGGTGGATGCCCGGATGGCGGGCGGCACCCAAGCCAACCCGACCCAGATGCTGAACACGTGGATCAGCGCGCTGGTCACCGCTGCCGTCGCGGGCTCTTTGGTATTCGGGCTCCAGATCGGCCTGGCCATCTTCGGGGTCTGGGCCATCGTGTCAGGCCTTCTGCAGCTGGCGACGGCCCTTCGCCGCCGAAAGAGCCACCGGGGGCAGTGGGTGATGATGCTGAGCGGCGCGCAGTCTGCGCTGGCCGGCGGCTTCTTCGTTGCACAGCAAGGGACCGGTGCACCGGTCTTGCAGACGCTCGCAGGCTATGCGGCGGTGGGCGCGGTGTACTTCCTGATCTCCGGGCTCGTGATCCTGCTTCGCAAGCCGAATGGAGGGGCCGTGAACCCCCGCCCCATCACGCCTACAGCATCTTCCACTTCTTCCGGTCGATGACGCGGCGGCGCGTGTCCATATGCAGCTGCGACAGCTCGATGGTCACCTGGTCCTTCGTGATGTCGACGAGCCCCCAGTTGCACTGCAGCGCGCCGATGGTGACGGCTGTGCGCAACGCAGCGCCGGACGAGGTGGCCTCGAACAGGCTCCAGGGGCCCGCTGGCCATGGCACGGCGAAGCGGTTCTCGTGGACATCGCCGCTGAGGATGAGGATGCGGCGCGTCGCCGCGAGCGCCAGGATCGCGGCGTGCTCGGCCTCGCAGTCCA
>NZ_CALRZC010000417.1:0-3043 GCF_943372545.1 Variovorax sp. YR752
TCGACATGGTGTGCGGCAAGACCAAGCCCAGCGCGGGCCGCGTGCTGTTCAACGGCCAGGACCTCGGGCGCCTGAACGAGTACGAGATCGTGCGCGCCGGCGTGGGCCGCAAGTTCCAGACGCCGTCGGTCTACGAAGACCTCACGGTGCTCGAGAACTTCGAGATCTCGCTGCCGCGCATGCACGGCCTGCTGCAGTCGCTGACCTTTCGCCGCACGCCCGCCGTGCGCGAACGCATCGACGCCATGGCCGAGCAGGTCTTCCTGAGCGAGCGCCTCGGTCATCGCGCCGGGCAGCTCAGCCACGGGCAGAAGCAGTGGCTCGAGATCGGGATGTTGCTCATGCAGGAGCCCGAGCTGCTGCTGCTCGACGAGCCCGTGGCCGGCATGAGCCCGCGCGAGCGCGAGCAGACGGGCGACCTGCTGCGGCGCATCTCGGCGGGCAAGTCGGTGGTCGTCATCGAGCACGACATGGACTTCGTCAAGCGCATCGCGCACCGCGTCACGGTGCTGCACCAAGGCAAGTTGCTGAGCGAAGGCACAGCGGCCGAAGTGCAGGCCGACCCGCGCGTGATCGACGTGTACCTCGGCCATTGAGAAGAAGGAGAAATTCACATGCTCGAAGTCTCCGATCTCAACGTGGCGTATGGCGAGTCGCACGTCATCCGCGACGTGTCGCTGCGCGTCGCGCCCGACGAAGCGGTCGCCATCATGGGCCGCAACGGCATGGGCAAGACCACCTTGCTGAAGTCGCTCATCGGCCTCTTGCCCACGCGCGGTGGCCACATCCGCCTGGGCGGCGCCGAGCTCACGAAGCTGCCCAGCTACCAGCGCGTGGCGCAGGGCCTGGCCTTCGTGCCGCAGGGGCGCATGGTGTTTCCGCTCCTCACGGTGGAGCAGAACATCCTCGCGGGTGCCGCGAGGTCGGGCCACCGCACGGTGCCCGACTACCTCTACACCTTCTTCCCCGTGCTCAAGGACATGAAGCAGCGCAAGGCCGGCAACCTCTCGGGCGGCCAGCAGCAGATGCTGGCGATTGCGCGTGCGCTCATCTCGGAGCCGAAGGTGCTGATCCTCGACGAGCCCACCGAGGGCATCCAGCCTTCGATCATCAAGGAGATCGCGCAGACGCTGAACGTGCTGCGCGCCGAGCGCGGCTTTGCCGTCGTGGTGTCGGAGCAGGTGCTGAGCTTCGCGCTCGACCTGGCCGACCGCTTTCTCGTCATCGACCGTGGCCGCATCGTGCACGACGAGGCGCGCGCCACGCTCGATCAAGACAAGGTCAGGTCATTCCTGACCGTGTGAGACCCCTTCCCTCTTTTCCTTCAACCACCCTTCAGGAGCAGCGTCATGAGACATGGTGATATTTCGAGCAGCAACGATTGCGTCGGCGTCGCGGTCGTCAACTACAAGATGCCCCGCCTGCACACCAAGGCCGAGGTGCTCGACAACGCACGCAAGATCGGCGAGATGCTGGTCGGCATGAAGAAAGGCCTGCCGGGCATGGACCTGGTGATCTTTCCCGAGTACTCCACGCACGGGATCATGTACGACGCCAAGGAGATGTACGACACCGCGTCGGCCATCCCCGGCGAGGAGACCGCGATCTTCGCGGACGCCTGCCGCCGCGCCAACGTGTGGGGCGTGTTCTCGCTCACCGGCGAGCGCCATGAGGAACACCCGAACAAGGCGCCCTACAACACGCTGATCCTCATGAACAACCAGGGCGAGATCGTCCAGAAGTACCGAAAGATCATGCCCTGGGTGCCCATCGAGGGCTGGTACCCGGGCGACTGCACGTATGTGAGCGAAGGCCCCAAGGGCATGAAGATGAGCCTCATCATCTGCGACGACGGCAACTACCCCGAGATCTGGCGCGACTGCGCGATGCGCGGTGCCGAACTCATCATCCGCTGCCAGGGCTACATGTACCCGGCCAAGGAACAACAGATCCTGGTGTCGAAGGCCATGGCCTTCATGAACAACACCTACGTGGCCGTGGCCAACGCGGCCGGCTTCGACGGCGTGTACTCGTACTTCGGCCACTCCGCGCTCATCGGCTTCGACGGCCGCACGCTCGGCGAATGCGGCGAGGAAGAGATGGGCATCAACTACGCCGAGCTCTCGATGAGCCTCATCCGCGACGCGCGCAAGAACGGCCAGTCGCAGAACCACCTGTTCAAGCTCGTGCACCGCGGCTACACCGGCACCATCAACTCGGGCGACGGCGACAAGGGCGTGGCGGCCTGCCCCTACAACTTCTACACGCAGTGGATCAACGACCCCGAGGGCACGCGCGAGATGGTGGAGTCGTTCACGCGCACCACGGTCGGCACGCCGGAGTGCCCGATCGAGGGCATTCCGAACGAGCCGGCGAAGCACCGCTGAAGCGCCGCCCATGGACTACGAGATCTTCGACCTCGGCGATGTCGCGCTGCAGCGGGGTGCCACCCTGCGCGGCGCGAAGCTCGCCTACAAGACCTACGGAAAGCTCAACGCCGACAAAAGCAACGTGATCGTCTACCCGACCTGGTACTCGGGCCAGCATTACGACAACGAATGGCTCATCGGCTCGGGCATGGCGCTGGACCCCGAGAAGTACTTCATCATCGTGCCGAACATGCTGGGCAACGGCCTCTCTTCGTCGCCGAGCAACACGCCCGAGCCGTACAACCTGTCGCGCTTCCCGGACATCACGCTGTACGACAACGTCACGCTGCAGCACCGGTTGGTGACGGAGAAGTTCGGCATCGCGCAGGTCGCGCTGGTGGTGGGCTGGTCGATGGGCGCGCAGCAGACCAACCAGTGGGGCTGCCTCTACCCCGACATGGTGAAGCGCATCGCGCCCTTCTGCGGCTCGGCGAAGACGGCGCCGCACAACATCGTGTTCCTCGAAGGCGTGAAGGCCGCGCTCACGGCCGACGTGGCATGGAACGGCGGCTGGTACACCACGCCGCCGACCACGGGGCTGCGCGCGGTGGGTCGCGTGTACGCGGGCTGGGGTTTGTCGCAGCCCTTCTACATGCAAGAGCTGTGGCGCGAGC